>JAISNZ010000095.1 GCA_031275955.1 Desulfovibrio sp.
TTCAGACGTGTGCTCTTCCGATCTACACGGACTGGAGCCGCTATGGGGGCGGCAATGTGGAAAATCCCGGCGCGTTACGCACGGAGTATACCGAATGGGGGCAGGGCCGGCCCTCCCTCCGCCTGACCCTGCCGCCGCTGGCGGCCATGGCCTTTCTTCCGGCGGATGGTTCCTGAGGGAAACGCGGTTTCTTTCGCTTCAGCCGTGGCGGGAGCTCGTCCGGGCAAGCCTTCGCGCTCCGGCCTCCCGCGCCGGCTTTCCTTCCGGGGGCATCCGGAAGGGGGGACCGCGTCAGGCCCGCAGGAAGGCCTGGAAAGCCAGGGTGGAGGCGTAGAGGTCGGCCTTGCTGGAGAGTTCAAAGGGGCTGTGCATGGACAGAATGGCCGGGCCGCAGTCAATGATATCCATGCCGTAGGCGGCCAGATACATGGCGACGGTGCCTCCGCCGCCGCT
The DNA here is from genome assembly GCA_031275955.1 of Desulfovibrio sp. GTDB lineage: Bacteria > Desulfobacterota > Desulfovibrionia > Desulfovibrionales > Desulfovibrionaceae > Frigididesulfovibrio. Next base: position 454 of record JAISNZ010000095.1, read on the forward strand.
GTCCACCTTGCCGAGCTCCGCCATCTGCCAGGGGACGCCCTGTCTGTTGAGGATGCCGCGCAGCCAGCCGACGTATTCGGGATGCGCGTCGTTGGCCATGTATTTGCCCCGGCTGCCGGTGAACTTACAAAAACAGGGACCGTGCCCTATGGTGGCGGCATTGAGCTTCTCGTGCAGGTCCTGCCAGTCGGGATCAATGGCCGCGTGCACGTCGGCGGAAATGGCGCGGGAGGCCAGCATGCAGGTGGAAAAACGGGTTCCTGGCTCCCAGGCGGCCAGGGCGTCCTGGACGCAGTACTCGAAAAAGCGGGATTTGGCTCCTGTGGAGCCTTCGGAACCGATTTCCTCCTTGTCCCAGAACATCAGACACTGGGTATGGGCCGGAGCGGCGCGCGGCGCGTCCAGAAAGGCTTCCAGGGCAATGAAGACGCAGATGCGGTCATCCTGGCCGTAGCCGCCGATGAGGGCGCCGTCCAGGCCCACAAAGCGGGCGGGACCGGCGGGCACGGCCTGGAGTTCGGCCGAGTAGAGATCTTCTTCCCTGACGGCGTATTTGCGGTGCAGCAGGGTCAGGATATGGTCCTTGACGGGATTTTCCCCGCCCTTCGCGCCGGAAGGGCCGGATTTTTTCCCGTCCCTGAGGGGGGCATGACCCAGGATGAGGTTCAGTTTTTCCGCCTCAAAGGCTTTGGACAGCGGCTGCCGCGCCTGGGCCGAGGCAAGGTGGGGCAGGAGGTCGGCGATGGTGAAGACGGGTTCGCCGGGCTCCTCGCCAAGAACGACGGAGACGCTGCTGCCGTCCTCGCGCACGATCACGCCGTGGAGGGCCAGGGGGCGGGCCAGCCAGTGATACTTCCGGATGCCCCCGTAGTAGTGGGTTTTGGCCTGGCCGACGGAGGCCTGTTCCTGCAGGGGATGCTGTTTCAGGTCCAGGCGGGGGGTGTCGGTATGGGCGCAGATGAGGCGCAGTCCCCGGGCCAGGGGCTGTCTGCCCCTGCGGGCGACGAAGAGGGTTTTTCCGCGCAGGGCGGCCGTGATCGTGTCCTTCTTTTTCCCGAATCCAGCGTCTGCAAGGCGTTCCTGGATGTAGGCGACTGTTTCCCTTTCGGTCTTGCAGCGGGAGAGAAAGGCCAGGTAGCGGTCGGCCAGGGCCTGCATTTTCCTGCCGTCCTGGGGGGAGGAGTAGACCTCCCAGCAGTTTTTCGTTGTGGAGGCGAAAGATTCCATAGGCTGAAAATCCTCTTGGGGGTGCAGGGGCTCAGCGCCGGGGCTTTGCCCGGGCGAACCCGTTAGATCCTGTCTTTCTGCCGGGAGAGCTTGCGGGGGCGGCGCCCCCTCAAGAGGGATACCTCAGCGGTTCCCTAAAAGTCCAGATTTTTCGGAGTCCGGGGAAAGGGGATCACGTCGCGGATGTTGGCGGCCCCGGTAAGCAGCATGAGCAGGCGCTCGAAGCCGAGCCCGAAGCCGGCGTGGGGGACGGAGCCGAATCGGCGCAGGTCCAGGTACCACCAGTAGTCCTTCTCCTCGCGCCCCAGTTCGCGCAGGCGGTTTTCCAGGACCTCCGGGCGCTCCTCCCGCTGGCTGCCGCCGATAAGCTCGCCGACCCGGGGCGCGAGGATGTCCATGGCGGCCACAGTGGCGCCGTCGTCGTTGGCGCGCATGTAGAAGGCCTTGATCTCCCTGGGGTAGTCGTAAACAATGACGGGGCGTTGGAAATACTCCTCGGTGAGAAAGCGTTCATGCTCGGTTTGCAGATCCGCCCCGAAAAAGACGGGGAAGGCAAAAGACGCCGCGCTTTCGCGGAGGATCTCCACAGCCCCGGCATAGGGGATGCGGGCAAAGGGGGCGTCTGTCAGGCGCTGGAGGCGATTAAGCAGGGAGGTGTCCACAAAGCGGTTGAAGAGGTCCAGATCCCGGGGGCAGCGGGTCAGCAGGCGGGAGACGATCTGCCGGATGAAATCCTCGCCGAGGTCCATGTCGTCCTCAAGGTCGGCGAAGGCCATTTCGGGCTCAACCATCCAGAATTCGGCGCAGTGGCGCGGCGTATGGGAATTTTCCGCCCTAAAGGCCGGCCCGAAGGTGTAGACCCTGCCCAGAGCCAGGGCCATGTTTTCCGCCTCCAGTTGGCCGGAGACGGTAAGGGCGCATTCGCGGCCGAAAAAATCGTCCTCGAAGGAGGCGGCTGCGGGCGGCAGGGTGGTGACGCGGAACATCTCCCCGGCGCCTTCGGCGTCGGAGCCGGTCAGGATGGGGGTATGGACATGGAAAAACCCCTTTTCCCGGAAATATTCGTGGACGGCGAAGGCGGCTTCGGAGCGGATGCGGAACATGGCCCCGTATTTGTTGGTGCGGGGGCGCAGGTGCGCGATGGTGCGGAGGAATTCGTCCGAGTGGCGTTTCTTCTGCAGGGGGAAGGTTTCCGGGTCGGCCCCGCCGAAAAGGGTCAGGTCTTCGGCCAGGATTTCCCACTTCTGCCCCTTGCCGGGGGATTCCTCCAGGGAGCCGGTTACGGCCACGGCCGCGCCGGTGCTGACCGGATCGAGGCAGGCCCGGGCGCGGCTGGCGGAGGTGACGATGACCTGGATGTTGGCCAGACAGGAGCCGTCGTTGATCTCCAGAAAGGTCAGACCCTTGGCGTCGCGCCGGGTACGCACCCAGCCGCAGACGAGGATGTCCCGCCGGGGGGCGGAGGCGGCCAGGGCGGAGGCGACGAGGACGCGCCGGGCGTAGGCGGAGGGCATGGCGGCTCCTTGTAGGATTGTGAGCAATCTGTCTGATTTCTGTCACGTTCGAAGGAAAGTGCCGACATGTACGGTTTCATCCGGGAATGATGTCAGCAATTTCTGATCATAGGTGAGGAGGGAAGTGTGGTACATGCGCGCCGCCGCGACGAACAGAGTGTCATAGGGCGAATGCCCGCTGCTGAAAGCCAGGGAGAGCGCCTCTGGCCACAGGCGTTCCACGGGAATCAGTTTTGTCCATAAGCGGGACGCATCGTCGTACACCTCGGCGGCCCTCTGCGCTGTGACTCCCCGTTTGCCGTATTGCCAGACGACATTCAGTAACTCCGCCTGAACAGACGCCGGAGAGTACAGGGCATCCGCCTTGTGGAGAGCCGCTATGGATTCTTCCCCGTATTCCGGCACCCCCAGCAAAGCGTAAGCCATGACCATTGTATCAATGATCATGTTCTGCCTTGACGCCCAGAGGCAATCCACTCCTGAACATCCTGAGCTGAGGGCGGCGGGAATTCCGTCCATTTCGCCTGTATCTCGTCCAACAGCCGGTGCCGTGGAGTCAGCCTGTTAGCCAGTATTTCTCTGGCTTCCTGCTCCATAGATCGTCCGTTGCCGGCGGCGAGAGCTTTCAGACTCGCGACTATATCCGACGACAAGTTTCTGATTGTAATTGACGCCATAACTTGCTCCTTGGAGTGAGCATACCCGACTGAGGAATCTTGTGCAAGCATTTTGATTGCACCCTGTTCTCACTTTGACCATTTTTTGTCCTGACGGCCGGCGATGCGCGGGGGTTGATCATGGAACCGGGCTGGATGTATGATTACTGAAGCATTCAGTCATGTACCCCCGGCAAAGCCGAGGGCTTGAGATAGCGTGAACCGCTCAAAGCGGTTGAATATGTGAGCCGCCTAAAGGCGGCCACCTAAAACAACTTTAACTGGGTCATTTTTACACGCCGCTCAACATCTTTTCCTCCTTACCGAATATATACCGGGAGAGGGGAGCGAAAATTACGGAGAAAAGTTCAGAATACGCCGACCTTGATTTGCCTTGAGTGGGCGCATACAAATATAATCGTGAAAATTGGTTGATTGAGGAAACTAGAGGAGACACCTGAATGCAAAACGTAAATAGATCCAGTGTCGCTTTTCTGGCAGTGTGCTTTTTATTGGCCATCTTGCATTGCATGGCTCTGCCTGCCGTCGCTGCAAACGTTTGGTCATATCATGAAGAAAAATACGAAATCTATGCCCCGCGACTTTCTCACGACAACAACTATCTGGTATTTACCCGCAAGCTGCATTTCCCTGACGGGCATGAAGCGGAACTATTTTCAAAAAAATACGTACAGTATCTGTACGACTGGGCAAAAAACAACAAGCGCACCGAAGAACCAGAAGTAGTGCTGATGAAGCTCGCGGACAAAAGCCTGCGGGTTATAGGGCACGGCTGGGACCCTTGCTTTTCCTATGACCAGCGCAGTATTGCTTACGCGCGCCAAACAAAGTCCCTCGCCGGACTCCGGATACTCGGAACCACTCTGGCCGGCAATGAAATTTATGTATATGACATTGCCGACGACTCCGGAAAAACAGTGGCCAGACCGTCTTCCGGCTATTTTTCCTGGCCCGTGTTTACTGAAAACGGACAAATCCTGTTCGCCATATGCGATGCGGTGAACGGGGCCTGGGGGGGAAATATCGGGGTAGGCCTGGCGGACCCTGCCGAAGGGACGCAACGGGTCGTGTACAAACCATCGCAGGACTACGGATTGTATCATTTGCTCCGGACGTTTGAAATGCGGGATGATCGGCTTTTTGTGCTGCGTATGCGACCGCTTAGCGCCGGGACGTATATGGCGGACAAGTATGCCTATGAACTCGTTGATGGCGCGGGGGGTGAATTGCTTTACAGTTGGGGCGATAAGCAGCCCGGTTATGAGGGGGGTAAATTCAGAATATGCCCGTCCGGAATTGAGGTTTATGACCGCGGCATGTGGCGTGAACTTGGCGATACGCGGCCTGAAAATACAAAAACAGCGCCTAAAGGCCGCACCCGCATCTATTCAAGCCCTGATTGCGTGTATGAAGCCATAGTGCCGGACAGGTGTGGGACAGTCATGTTTACGATGCGCAGCGAGCCGGCGTTAAACTGGAAAACGCCAAAAGGGACGATCCAGTCCGTAACCTGGTCGCCGGATTCTTCCCGTGCTATACTGGTCATCAGTTACGGTATGGACTTGGGAGAAAAATTTACGTTTGACGAAATCGTCATTCTCACTCCGCGAGATAAGTAACGCCTTCCAGGGCGTGCGTTTCGGCCGCCCGCCGCACTCGTGAAAATTGGTTGGTGGATGGCGCAATTATCCTGTTGTTGACACAGGAAGGCGTAAACTCAACCGCTTACACCAGCACAAGTTCCGCCTCTGGCTGTTGTCAAAAATGCTGGAATCAGTATCCACGCGAACTCCGCAAAATCCCGGCACCGCCACCTTCGGAAGCTGATACTTCACTTTCTTCAGCATCCGAATACTACACCCGGACAAATCCTCATGCACTCCGCGGATTAACCATCTTAACCGGACGCGATGTTTTTTCTTTACAAAACCCCTATAGTTGGCTGATAACCAATCGCGCGTCGGGGAACGGATCATGTCTTTTCTTACCAAGGAACCAGCGGCCGCTGAAGAGCTTTGCAAGGTGGCTGTTTGCCGGGCATCCAGGGATGTCCGGGGCGCTGCTGGATTGCTTGAGGATATTATACATCTTGTTCCTCAAAATGAAGCTATGCTTCAACTGCTGAAAAGTTTCACAAAGAAAATACGACTCAAAACTACTGATTCCTGTGGGAATAAATAAACCACGCGCTGTCACGCGAATATATTGCGAATCCTCATACCAATTAGCTTTCTATTGAAAGCAAAGGGGTATGAAATTTCAGATCGGCGGCAAGGGCGCGGGGACCGCCGCCAGGGCGCGGACCTGCTCGTAGCGAAAGCAGGTGGTCAGGTGGTCGTTGACCATGCCCGTGGCCTGCATATGGGCATAGACAATGACACTGCCCATGAAGGTGAAGCCCAGTCTCTTCATTTCCCTGGCGATGGCCCCGGACAGGGGACTGGAGGGAGGAACCTCTTCCTTGCTTTTCCAGGCGTTCTGCACGGGCTTTCCAGCTGTAAATCCCCAGAACCAGTTGCAGAAACTGCCATGTCGGGCGGCGATGTCCAGAAAAAGGCGGGCATTGGCCACGGCGCTGTCGATTTTTTTGCGGTTGCGCACAATGGAGGCATCCGCCAGCAGCCGATCCACATCCCGCTGCGTGAACCTGGCCACCTTCTCCGGATCGAATCCGGCGAAGCAGCGCCGGTAGCCTTCGCGCTTGTTGAGAATGGTGTTCCAGGACAGCCCCGCCTGCGCCGCTTCCAGGGTCAGGAACTCAAACTGGCCCGGATCGTCATAGCGGGGGACGCCCCATTCCTCGTCATGGTAGCGGATGGTCAGATCAAGGCCGGCGGCCCAGCCGCAACGCGTCTTTTCCATGGCGAATCCCCTGCCGGAGAAAAGGCGTTGCCCTGCGCCTCAGATGCAGTCCTGCCATTTGGTCATTTTCCGGCGAAGATCTACGACTTCCCCGTCAAGAATGAAGGTGCCGTCCCCAACGGCATGAAAGGAACGCCCGTCAGGGGGCGAGGGGTTCCGCCAGGCCCTGACGCCCTGGAGAACAAAGAAGTTGTACTCGTCCGCAAGTTTCCGGTTTACCAGACGGCATTCAAGATTGCACAGGCATTCCGCCACCAGCGGAGCCTGAACTTCCTGCGCCGGCTGCGGGGTCAGCTGGAAGACGGAGAATTTGTCCATTGTTTCGCCGGAGCAATTGCCGATCTCCACCACCTGGGTCAGCAGGTCCGCGGGAGGAACGGCGACAACGCATTCGCCGGTCCCGACCAGCGCGGCATAGCTGAAATTCCAGGGGCCGAGGCAGATGCCGAGGGTGGGCTCAAAGCCCATGGAGGCATGGCAACTGACGGTCATCAGATTGCTTTTGCCCTTGTGCCGCGTGGAGATCAGCAGAACTGGCCCGGATTCGACAAAGGTGAAGGCCCGGTTCAGCGGAAATGCGACCTGCCGCGGCGCCTTTTTCCCGGACATGAGATGTTTCTCCGCGGAATTCTTTCCCGCGCGGCCCCGGACGAAGGCCGGCCAGCGGCGATTTCCTGCTGAAATTGCGCTAATACGTCCATTTTCCCTTGATATACTTGATCAATTCAGTCAAGGGAGCCCGCCGCCGGACCGTGAAGGGACCGTTCAGGGCATCCGCCCGATTCCGGGCGGTGCAGACATATTCGACCTCGACATAGTCCAGATAGCCGACATAGGCCACGGCTTTGTTGTCTTCCGGCTGCCTGTACGATGTGGCCAAGGTGTTCGGATCCACTTCAATATAGCGGGCCGTAAAGGTTCCGTCGGCGTTCTGGACCACCTCCTTTTTCGAGGCGGAAGGCAGCACCGCGCGGTTGATGGAGGAGATGGTCTGCCGGGCGAAGGCGTCCAGTTTCTTCTGGACCTGATCGTCGGCAGAAGCGCTTTGGGGGGAAAGGAGTTTCTGGGGCGCCGACTTTCCTTCCACCGGGGAAGGCACGGCCAGGACAAGGCAGAGGGCCGCCGCGAAAAAGACGCGGCCGGGAAAAAAAGGCTTCATGAGTATACCATTTTTCCTGTCAATATCCCGCCATTCCCCGCCGCCCGAGCGCGGGCGGGGCAGCCGGAACCGGCGTCCAGCATTGGAAAAAAGGCCCGGCGCGTCAGGCCGGGCCTTTTTTCAGCAAGAGGGATTTAGCGGAAGTCGATTTCCGCGCGACGGTTCAGACGACGGCCTTCTTCCGTGCTGTTGTCGAACTTCGGCTGGCTTTCCCCGTATCCGCGCGTGGTAATCCTGGCGGCAGGGATACCCTTCTGGACCAGATAGGCCTTTACCGCGGCCGCGCGGCGTTCGGACAGACGCTGGTTGTATTCTTCGGAACCAACGCTGCAGGTATGTCCGCCGATTTCCACCTGGCTCTGGTTGATCAGCTTGGCCACTTCATCCAGGATGGGAGTGGATTCGCGGGTCAGCGAGGAGGAGTCAAAGGCGAACTGCACGCTGCGCAGCACAACGCCCCGGCCAAGGAAGACGTCCTGGACGAACTGTTCCACCGCGGCGTCGCTGGCGAGCAGATCGGCGGCCTTCACGGAAACGCTGCAGCTGGGCTGCAGAGCGCTGATGCTGTCAAGAGTGGCCTGCCCCGCCGGAGAATCCGCCAGGGAAATCACATGAAGGCACAGGCCGGGATTCGCGCGCAGAGTGTCCTGCGCCGCGGCGAGGGGGTCATAGCCGGTATTGCTCTCGCCGTCGCTGACAAGGATAACGGCGGTGGGCCGGGGCAGGGAGCCATACAGCTTGTTGCTCCAGGTTTCAATGCCGTCGCCCATGGGCGTCAGCCGGGAAAACACTTCATAGGTGCCTTTCAAGGAAGCGATGCTCGCGCCGAATTCTCCCCTGTTGTACGGACGCTGGGCAAGGATTTCCTTGCTGGGCGCGAAGTAATGGATGCTGCCGGAATACCCCAGCTCCGGAATGCGATCGTTGATCTTGGTCAGGACGGTCTTGGCCAGGGCAAATTTGAGGGCCTTCAGTTCCTTGTGCTTCAGCATCATCGACCCGGAATAGTCGACGAGGAAATCAAAGCTGGAAACTTTGGCCTTCAGACCCGGGCTCGGCGCGGCCATGGCCGTTGCGGCAAAGACCAAAGTCAGAGCCAGGGCTACAGTGAGTAAAGAAAAACGTTTCATGCGCTCCTCCAGAAGGTAAAGTGAACGGGCGTGTAGGCGAAAAAATCACGTTTGCTGGTCCTCAGGGAATAGCCATTTCTTCGCCAAAACACAAGTTGTTATTCCCGTGCAGGTCATTATTTTCCTTATTTTCTTATGCCCCGTCACTCCGGCGATCCTGCCCCCCCGTTTTCCGTGGCGGCCGTCATAGCGGATTCAAGGGCTTCGTCAAGAGTCGGATGGGCAAAAAATACCGGCAGGGGCGCGTTTCTGCGCGCCTGCTTTTCCACCAGCAGGGCGGAGGCGCCCGCCAGATGGGAAACGTCGTGCCCCACGGCGCACACCGCCCGCAGACGCGAACCGGTCCAGAGCATTTTCACAAACCCCTGGGCCTGTCCGGAACTCTGGGCAATGGGATTTTCCGCCAGCATGGCCCGGGAAAGCTCATAGGCTTCCTGGTTCCGGGCAAGTTCCTTTTCCGTGGGCCCCACGCGCATGACCTCCACAGAGCCGTAAAGGCAGGAAGGCACGGGCGGCGGCGAGTATGGGGCGCCGACCCGCCCGGCGGCATGGGCCACGGCGTACCTGGCCTGATGATCCGCCGCGTGGGCCAGCAGCGTGCGGCCGTTGCAGTCGCCCACGGCGTATATATTTTCGGCGCAACGCAGGGTCTCGTCCGTTTCCAGACTTCCGTTGGGACGCAAGGCAAGCCCCGCCGCCTCCGTTCCCAGGCCGGCGGTATTGGCCCGTCTGCCCACGGCCAGGAGCGAGAGGGAAGCCGCAAGCTCTTCCCCGGATTCAAAAACCAGACGGGAGGCGCCGTCCGCCGTCGTCACCGAGGCGATCCTTTTGCCCGTATGGATGATCCAGCCTTCCCGGCGAAAATGCCGCTGCAGGAGATCGCCCACATCCGGGTCCTCGGCGGGCAGAATCTGGGGCAACCCTTCCACAAGAAGAATTTTTGTCCCCAGCCGGTGGAAAAACTCCCCCAATTCCAGGCCGATGGCCCCGGCCCCGATGATCAGCAGACTTTCCGGCGCCTCCTTCAGATTCAGAACGCCCGCGGAAGAAAGCACCGTCTGTCCGTCCGGCCTGAGTCCCGGAAAGGAGGCCGGCACGGACCCCGCCGCCAGAATGCAGCGGGCGAAGGAAAGGGAGACCTCTTTTTCCCCGCCGGCCGGACTGACGCGGACGGATTGCGGCCCGGTAAAGACCGCCTTTCCCCGGAGCAGGGTCACCCCCGCTTCCGCCAGCTGCCTTTCCAGTCCCGCGCGCGACCCCTGGACAAAACGATCCTTGCGCGCCTGGAGGGCGGAAAGATTGAAAAGGACATCCCCCGAGGCCGTCCGGTATTTTTTCTGCGTCTCCAACAAGGGGAGAAGCCGGGTGCTCCCCAGAAGAAATTTTGTGGGAATGCAGCCGGTATTCAGGCAGGTCCCGCCCGGAAAGCCTGACTCCGCCAGAACCGTGGAGAATCCGGCCGCGGCGCCGTCCCGGGCGGCCCGGCTGCCTGCCGGGCCGCTGCCGATCACCAGAAGATCAACGCTCTTCATAACTTTTGTACTCCTTACTGCCGGGCCGGAATCCGAAACAGACCGGGCGCCCTCTCAGAAGGGCGGGCCGCCCTTGCGCCCGAAAGACAAGCGGGCCGCCTCAAGGCGCATCCGGGCGGACGGGCAGGCCCAGTTTGGCGACCTCCCGCAACAGGGACTCTTTATGGATGGGCTTGACAATATAGCTGGTGGCTTCGCCCAGAAAAAAAGCGTCGTGCAGCTCCTCGGCGTCATCCAGGCCGGAGACCATAATCACCTTGGCCCGCCTGTCGGAGCCGATGCCCAGCTCTTTTTCGATTTCCCGGATTTCCCGCAGGGCCTGCTGCCCGTCCATATGGGGCATGAGGATGTCCAGAGTCACCAGGGAATAAGGCTCGCCGTCCTTGTGGGCCTGGGAAAAGGCGGCCACGCACTCATCCCCGTCCACGGCCACATCCACCTCGCCGAAAGGACGCAACAGCCTCCGCATGAGCAGCCGCGCTTCAGAGTCGTCGTCAACCACGAGAAAACGCATGCAAAAAAACTCCTCTCCCCAAGTTATGAGCAGAATACACTTTAATCCCCCTTCAGCCCGAAGGTCAAGCGCTTATCCGGCCAGTCGCCTGCTCCTCCTTTTTGAGACTCCTCAGCGGTCAATTCATTTGTTACCTGTACCGGTCATATCATGCGCTCGCGACACTCGCGGCACTTTGTCTTGAAATAGGGCTCGTTCTACCCTATCATGCCTCCCATATTCCGCGCGCCGCGCGGAAAGCCTCCGCCAACGCCGCTGCAGGTGCCGCATGCGAAGTTCTGTTTGCCGTGTTCTTCTGGCCGGAATAGGTCTGATCCTCGCCGGCTGCGCCGCCGCCGGCACAGAGGAAAGCCTGGACGGGCCTGAAGCCCGGAGCCAGGCGGAAATGCTCCTGGATTTGCGTCTGGGCCATCTGGAAGACAGGCTGAACGCGGTGGAAACCGCTGTGGGCGAATTGCGCGAATCTCCGGAGAGGTTTCGCGGCAGGCCCCTTGCGGACGCCGCGCCGCGAGCCGCCGCCGGCACTGCGGCCTCCCCCGCGCCGCGGGCAAGGCCCGTCTCCGCCGGAGGCGCCCCTTCCCCCGGGGAGGCGCCGCCCTCCTCCCCGGCCCCTCCGATCCTGCCTGGAGGGAGACGGGTTGCCCCTGATCCCCCGGCAGCCCCCGCCGGGGCGGCCTCCTCCCCTTCTTCCCTCCCCTCCGCCGGAGGCGCGGAGCAGGCCGCCTATGACGCGGCTCTGCGTCTCTATGAGCGCCACCAACCGGACGCGGCCCGGGAAGCCTTTCAGAACTTTCTCCGGCAATACCCGCAAAGCGCCCTCGCCCCCAATGCCGTCTACTGGCTGGGCGAATCCCACTATGCCGCCGGCAGGCTGGATCTTGCCGTCATCCAGTTCAAAAAGGTGGCGGAAACATATCCGCGGCACGCCAAGGCCGCCGCGGCCCTGCTCAAGGCGGGCTATGCCTACGCGCGGCTTGGCGACAAAGAAAATGCCCGCTTTTACTGGCAGATCCTCCTCGACGATTTTCCGGACTCCGCCCCGGCAGCCCTGGCCAGAAAGCGGCTGGCCGGGCTGTAATTCCCTTTCCGGATCACCCATGGCGGTCTTCACCCTTCTGAGCGACTCCGGACGAAAGGAACTCTGGGCTTGCCTGGCCTTGCGCCATGCCGCGGGCATCGGCCCGTTACGGAGCATGCGCCTTCTGGAAGCCTACGGCTCCGCTCTGGCCGCCGTCGAAGCCGCCCTGGCCGCCCCTGCCGCCTGGGCGGAAGAGGGCCTGATCCCTGAGGCAATCGCCCGGGACTTCTCCCGGAAACAATGGCTGGAAGCGGCCCGGGCCGAGTGGAACGCCTTGCGCCGTTCCGGGTTTTCCTTTCTGCTGCAGGGGGATCCTGACTATCCTCCCCTCCTGCGCGCCATCCCGGACGCCCCGCTCCTGCTCTACTATAAAGGGAATCTTGAACTCTTGCGCGCTCCGGCCGTCGGCGTGGTGGGATCCCGGGACTGCACCAGAGAAGGTCTGGCGGTGACCGCCTTCTTTGCCCGCGCCCTTTCCCGCGCCGGGGTGACGATCATTTCCGGGCTGGCCAGGGGCATTGACCGGGCCGCCCATCTGGCGGGCCTGGAGGGGCCGGGACGCTCCATCGCCCTCCTGGGAACCGGGATTGATCGCCTCTACCCCCGGCACAACGCGGATCTGGCGGAAAAAATGGAGACCCTGGGACTGCTCCTGTCCGAATTTCCCCCGGGAACGCCGGCCGCCCCGCATCATTTTCCCATCCGGAACCGCCTGATCAGCGGACTGGCCCGCGGCATCCTGGTGGTGGAGGCGGCCGCCCGGAGCGGCAGCCTGATCACCGCCCGCCTGGCCCTGGAACAGGGCCGGGAGGTTTTCGCCGTGCCCGGGCACACCATGGCCGCCGTGTCCGAAGGCTGCCGCTCCCTCATCCGGCAAGGGGCCAAGGCCGTATTTTCCGCCGACGACATCCTGGCGGAACTTGCTCCCCTGCTTCAGCCGGAGGTCCGCCAGGCCCTGGACAAACGCTTCGCGGAGGAGAACCGGCGCAAAAAAAAGCCCGTTCCCCGCCGCAAGGCCGATGATCGCCACGAAGAGGCCCTGGCCACGGCGGAAAGCGTCCTCCCGGAAGGAGATCTTCCCTGGCTGGCCCCCAAAGAGTCCGACCGGCGGGAAAAGGCCCGGCCCCCGGCCCGGAAGCCAACGCCCCGCCCGGATCTGAGTCCGCCGGAAGAGGCCGTCCTGGAGGCCCTGCTCGCGGGAAGGACGCACATTGACGAGCTTGCCCGGCGTCTGGACCAGGAAGTGGCCCGCCTGAGCGGCCTTTTGCTGATCCTGGAAATGCGGGGCCTGGTGGTCCGCCTGCCGGGGGCGATCTATGCCCGGCCGGAGACAGGGCATGGCGCCGCCTGACCGCCCGGTTCCGCCGGAATCTGTGGAGATGTTCCTGGCCCATCTGGAACTGGAAAGGGGATACTCCCCCGCCACAGTGGCGGCTTACGGCAATGATGTCCTGCAGTTTGAGGAGGTTCTGCTCCGGCAGGGGCTTTCCCTGGCCGAGCCGCAACGGGTGGAGCGCCGGCATGTGCGGAATTTTCTGGCTGACCTGCACCGCCTGGGCAGGCGCAAGACCTCCATGGGACGCAAGCTGGCCGCCCTGCGCTCCTTTTTCCGCTTCTGCGCCAGGATGCGCTTCATCACGGCTCTGCCCACAGACGGAGTGGGCAACCCCCGCACGGAAAAACGGCACCCGGCCCTGCTCAATGTGGATCAGGCCTTTGCCCTGCTGGACACGGCGCCTTGCGGGAAACCCTCCGGAAAACGGCGGTCCCCCTCCGGCGAAGGCGCGGCAACGGCCCTGCAGGCCCGGGACATCTGTCTGGCGGAAATCCTGTACGGTTCCGGGCTGCGCGTTTCCGAGGCCCTGGCTCTCAACGCCGGCAGGCTGGAGACTGAGGCTAGAACCGTGCGCGTGCTCGGCAAGGGAGGCAAGGAGCGCCTGGCGCCGCTGACGGACACCGCCCGGACCGCCCTGGCGAACTGGCTGTCCCTGCGCCCCCTCCTGGCGGCCCGGGGGGAACACGCCCTTTTCGTCGGGGCGCGCGGCAGGCGGCTGAACCGCCGCGAAGCCCAGCGCATCGTTGAAAATCTCTGCCGGAGGGCCGGGCTGCCGCACCCGGTTTCCCCCCACGGCCTGCGCCATTCCTTCGCCACCCATCTCCTGGAAGCAGGCGCGGACCTGCGCAGCGTCCAGGAACTCCTCGGACACGCCCGGCTGACGACAACCCAGCGCTACACCCACCTGGATCTGGCCCGCCTGACGGCCGTATACGACAAGGCCCACCCCAAGGCCCGGGAAGAGTAAGGCACAGGAAAGACTGACGCCCTGGGGCTCCGCTCCGGACCCCGCCGGGGGGAAGGATTCCCCCCGGACCCCTCGTTTCGGATCGCTTTGCCCTATGTAAGGGGGATGCAGGGGAACCGTACGGCGTTTTATCGGGATTCCGGCCATTCCGCGCCTTTCGCGGCGGCGGCGAGGTTGGCGGGAACGAGTTTCGCGGGAAGGTAGGCGCGAATGGCGCTGGTCAGGGCCTCAAGGCCGAAGGGGAGGAGCCCCGAGGCGCAGAGAGCGCCCAGCATGGCGGCGTTGCCGCTCTGGGAGGAGCCGGCTGCCGCGCCGATGCCGCGGATGGGGAGAAACCAGGCCCTGGCGGCGATTGCCCGGACAGCCTCCTGAATAGAGGACAGGGACGGCAGGCTTGCCTTGCCCGCGCTGACGGAGGAGGGGGGAAGAAAGTCCGTGGAAGAGAAAACAGCGCCGCCGGCTTTGAGGAAGGGCAGGCCGCGAAGGGTTTCCAGCGGCTCAAAGCCCAGAAGGATGTCGGCCTCTCCGGGGGAAAGGGTGGGGCTTTGCCAGCCGCCCAGAAGAATGGCGGATTCCACCACGCCGCCGCGCTGGGCCATGCCGTGGACCTCGCCGGAAACAACGGCCAGGTCCTGATCAAGGGCGAGGCGGGCAAAGAGGGTAGTGGCCGTGAGGGAACCCTGGCCGCCGACGCCGGTGAGATAGATGCGCAACCGGGTCTCCATTATGCCTCCCCCTTGCGGGCCTTGAAGGATGGGGAAATCTGCACGCAGACCATACAGCCGGAGCAGAGATCCGGATCAACGCCCATCTCGTCTCCGGACAGGCGGAAAGCCGGACAGGCGAGATTGGCGAAACAATGGCGGGCGCTCTCGTCCTGAACCGCCACATAGGCCGTCTGGCGTCTGGCGCGCCCGAGGGTCCTTCCGGCGAAGAGCACGCACGGCTCTTCAAAAATCAGCACCCGCACGCCGCTTTCCTCTTTCATCTCGCGGATCAGGCGCTGCAGGGCCTTCTGGTTGAGGGCGCGCGCCTTTTCCACGCGGCTGACGCCGCAGCCGCGCACCACGGCTTCAATGTCCAGATGGACGCGCTGATCGCCCAGGACTTCCTGGGCCATGCCGGGGTTGGGCTGGTGGCCGGTCATGGCTGTGGTGCCGTTATCGAGAATGACGATCTGCAGATTGTGCCTGTTGAAAACGGCGTTGGCCAGGCCGGTCATGCCGGAATGGAAAAAGGTGGAATCCCCGATGAAGGCCACCACGGGCTTGCCGGAAACGCGGGCAAAGCCGCTGCCGGCGGAGATGGAAGAGCCCATACAGAAGAGGAAATCCGCCGCGCGCAGGGGAGGGAGCAGGCCCAGGGTATAGCAGCCGATGTCGCTGGAATAGACGGCCTGATCACCGTAAACGGAGCGGACGGCATAAAAAACGGAGCGGTGGCCGCAGCCGGCGCACAGGTTGGGAGGCCGCTGGGCCAGTTCCTGCCCGGCGGCTCCGCCGGGAGGAGAGGGAGGACATTTGCCCAGAAGGGAACCCAGCGCCTCGCGCACCAGGGGAGTGGAGTATTCCCCGAACCGGGTCAGGGTGCCGCTTTTGCCGGTGATTGTTACCGGAATCCCCCTTTCCTGGGCCAGGGCGCGCACGGCGGTTTCCACCAGGGGCTCCCCTTCCTCCAGGATGAGAACCCGGGAAAGGGGACGCAGGAAGCCTTCCAGGAGCGTGACCGGCAAAGGCC
Organism: Desulfovibrio sp.; assembly: GCA_031275955.1. Lineage (GTDB taxonomy): Bacteria > Desulfobacterota > Desulfovibrionia > Desulfovibrionales > Desulfovibrionaceae > Frigididesulfovibrio. Next base: position 16,187 of record JAISNZ010000095.1, read on the forward strand.
AGGTCAGGCCGAAGTCAAAGACCCGGACGGCATCCCGCCAGTTTTCGGCAAGCAAAACGTCATGGAGATAGGCGCGGCTGATTCCCGAAGCGATGACGCCCAGGGAAGACGTTGCGGAGCCTTGATCCGCCCGGTTGAAGGGGGATTCCTCCACCTTGCGGACCACAGCCTCCAGATTGGCCGCCAGGGCTTTGTGGCGCATCCGGGCCACGGCGGGCACGGGCACGAAGCGGCCGGGATTGCGGGCAAAGGCGACAAGGGGGGCGGGGGCGGGCAGGGAACCGAATTCCACGGGACCTCGCAGGTGGCTGACGCGGGTGGTGGTGCGCAAAAGGACGGGCTGCTCCGTTTCCCTGGCCAGAAGGAAGGCGGCCCTGGCCATGTCCTTGGCCTCCTGGGCGGTGGCCGGCTCAAAACAGGGCATCTGGGCGAAGCGGGCGTACGTCCGGTTGTCCTGTTCGTTCTGGCTGGAATGGCAGCCGGGATCGTCGGCGGAAAGGAGCACCAGGCCGCCGGGCAGGCCGGTGTACGTCATGGTCAGCAGTGGGTCGGCGGCCACGTTGAGGCCCACATGCTTCATGGTCACAAGGCTCATGGCCCCGGCCAGGGCGGAACCGGCGGCGACCTCCGTGGCCACCTTTTCGTTGACCGAATATTCAAAGACGAAACGCCCGCTTCCGGCAAGGCTGGAAAAGAGATCCGGGACCTCTGAGGACGGGGTGCCGGGATAGCAGGTAACAACATTGACGCCGGCTTCCAAAGCTCCGCGCACAATGGCCTCGTTGCCCAGCAGGAGGTGCCGCGTGCCCTTTGGATCAAGCAGGGGATGGTTCATGGACGGTTACTCCGGGGATACCTCCGCTGAGGGCTTTGCCGCCTTTTTTCGCAGGGCGGCGATTTTTTGCAGCCAGAAATCGGCGTTGCCGGCCAGGGACTCTCTGGCGACAATCGCCTCGCAGGCGAGGATCGCCCGATCAAAATTGCCCAGGGCCTCGGCCAGAAGGACAATGCGCTCGTTCACAGCGGCCAGATCATATTCGGGAAGACCGGGAACAAGGGCTTCCAGCAAATCCAGGGCCTCCCGCTTTTTCTCCTGCGCCGCCAGGGCCTCGGCCATGGCCAGGACGGCGGTCACCCGCATGGTGGGGTCCAGCCGGGCAATCTGTTCCCAGGCGGCGTATTCCCTGGCAGGGTCCCGGACCTCCCGCGCGGTTTCGGCCAGGGCGAACCAGGCCGCCCCATGCAGGGCGGCTGGGGCGGTCTTCAGGTAGTCCTCAAGGGCGGCGATACGCTCCTGGCCGTGGCGGGAGGAGAGAAGACGCCCGAATTCCAGGCGCAGTTCGTCCCGGATGCGCGTCTGCCGCGCGTCGTAGAACCAGTACCCCCCAATGGCGAGAAGGAAGAGCATCACGCCCAGGGCAATAAGCCGGGCATGGGCAAGCAAAAACTGCAGCATGGGAGACGCCTCGGCGGCAACCTCTCCTTCTATTGAGCCGATCAGCGACGGCGTCTGCCTCTGTTTGGCCGCCATGCGGAATCTCCTTGCCCGTACACGGGAATTGTCTAAAAAAGGACCTTTGTCCCTCCCTAATCTCCCCTCCCTCCCTAATCTCCCCGGGGGAAAATGTCAAAACCTGAAAGCGGGGGGACGCCGCCGCCTCTCTGGCGCATCCGGGCCTTCTGGTATAGGCTGTCCGCATGCGTTCCCGTCCCCTCATCGCCCTTTTGGGCGGCAGCTTCAATCCCCCGCACATCGGGCATTTCCGCATTGCCCTGGAGGTACAGGAAATCCTCGTCCCCCGCGAGATCCTGCTGATTCCCTGCGCCAGCCCTCCCCACAAGACCGGAGACAATCTTCTGCCCTTCTCCCTGCGGCTGGCCATGCTGGAGGCGGTGACGCGCGCCCTGCCAGGCCTGGGCGTCAGCCCTGTCGAAGCCGAACGCCCCGGACCCTCGTATACAGTGGATACCCTGACCGCTCTGGCCGCGCGGCATCCGGGAGAACGTCTGGCCTTCATCCTCGGAGGGGACGATTTCTCTCTGCTCCCCAGTTGGAAACTCTGGCGGAACATCCCGGAATTGGCCGACCTCATCGTTCTGCCCCGCCGCGCGGGAGCGGAAAAAATCTTTCTGCGCGCCGTCCGGGCCCGCTGGCCCGAGGCCGTTCCCCTGTCTTTCCCGTCCGGAATCCGCGCCTTCAGCCTGCCCCACGGCGGGCGCATTCTCCATCTGCCCCAGCCCCGGCTGGAAATCAGCTCCTCCCTCATCCGTTCCCGCTGGCTTGAGGGCAAAAGCCTGAACTTCCTCGTTCCCAAAGAGGTCGAAGAAATCCTGGACAAAAACGCGGCGGGCATTCTTCCCCTCTGGCGATCCTGAATCCCCGGAGCCCCCCTTCTCCTTCCGGCCGCTGTCCTTTATCAAAACTTCCTTTGTGGTACGAGACCCCGGCCTTCAGGCCCCCGCACCCCGCCCTGAAGGCCCATGCCGCCTTCTTGGTTCCTTTCCCTCTTACACCATCCCCTGCTCCTGCATCCTCAGGTAAATGGCGCGGCTGGCCCAGGCATCGGTGGCGGCGTAACGGACCTGGCGGAGGGTGAGATCGCGGGCGGCCCAGTTGGAGCATTGTTCGCCCTTGGAAACCCGGACCCCGAGAAAAAAGGCGGCCAGGGCGCGGAGACTCTGATTCTGAAGATGATGACGGCGGGCGACGGCGGCGAGATCGACGACGCCGGCGGGAATAAAGGGGCAAAGTTTCTCCAGGGCGTGCATGTCCTCGTGTACGGCCACCCCGGCCTTGACGATATCGCCGGAGGCGAGAAGGTCCACCAGAGGGGAGGAAAAAGGCTGCCATTTGAGCTGGAAAAGATAAATTTCGTGCGCTCCGGCCAGTTGCACCAGGGAGGGGGAGTAGGACTTGCCCCGGACAAAGCTGGGACGGGTTTCCGTGTCAAAACCGAGAACCCTTTCCCTGCTCAGGCGCTCACTGGCCTTTTTCATGTCCCCGGCCGTCCTGATGAGGATCACTTTGCCGGGATAGTGAAAGAGCGGCAGGGTATTGATGTCGTCCCTGCTCAGTTTTCCGCCTTCTTCATCCGGCGTGACGGGATCAAACTCGTCCTTCATGCGGATGATTCCTGTTCCCCCGTCATTACTTCAACACTCTCCCGCGGCGCGCGCCGTCCTTTCCATCAGGGAAAACCGCCTGCACGCAGATAAACATAAAAAATTCGCCGCGTAAAGTGAAGACCCCGTGCATTTTTCTTGGCATTATCCCGGCAATGGCATAGGATCACACATCCCCCCGTTCTTCAGCCAGAGGTCCGATCCGCCGTGGCAGCCTTCAACACCATCGCGCCCCAGAATGTCCGCCAGCACTTTGCCAGGGCGAAATCCCTCCTGAAGCGCAACGAAACCGTCAAAGCCCTGGACGCCCTCCTCACCGGCCTCGAGCTGTACGACCGCGGCAAGCTCCTGGCCAAGGCCCGCTTTGAAACAGAGGTGCTCATCCTTGAGGCTGTCACCGACATCCCCCGCCAACCGCTGGTGCGCAGCTTTTTTGAAAAGATCGCCCAATCCGGGAAAACCGCCGTCGCCTATCAGCCGGGAGAGGAGGAAAAACTCAAGACGACTCTCCAGATCATACTCAAAGGTCTGGAAAACATGGAAAAGGAAAAACAGCAGCAGGAACGGGACACCCGGGAAAATCGCCGGGAAAGCCTGCAGGCAAAGGGTCTTGCCTACCTCAAGGCCGGCGACGCCCCTCGCGGCAAGAGCGCCCTGCGCGTTCTGGCGGACGAGTTCGGCCATGAACCGGGCGTTCTTTCCCGGATCGGCCTCTGGCTTCAGGAAGCGGGACTGTACTTTGAAGCCGCCGAATTCCTGGAGCAGGCCATCGCCGATTTTCCCCGGGACAGCACGGCTTACGGCCCCGCCGCCGCCGTTTACATCACCCTGCGGGAATTTGAAAAGGCGGAAACCATTTATCTCAAGGCTCTCAAGGAATTCGGAAAACACCCCCGCACCATGCTCAACCTTGCCAAACTCTACGTCAGCTGGAACAAAAAAGACAAGGCCTTTGAAGCCGCCAGGGAAGCGTACAAAGGCGATCCTTCCCTGGAAGAGGCAAAGGCCCTGATCGCTAAATTCGCCTGAACGGGAAAAAACACGGAGGACATGATGCAGACCGTCGCCGTCATTGTCGGAAGCCTGCGCAAGGATTCCATCAACAAGAAGCTGGCCCGGGCCGTCGCCCGGGAAGGCAGCGACCTGTTTCTCTTTCAGCAGACGCCCATTGATGATATTCCCCTGTATAACCAGGATCTTGAATCAGACTTTCCGGCTCCCGTCCAACGGCTGCAGGCCGATATCACCGCCGCCGCCGCCGTGCTTCTGGTGACCCCCGAATACAACCGGAGCATCCCCGGAGTCCTGAAAAACGCCCTTGACTGGGCCTCGCGGCCTTACGGAAACCACAGCCTGTCCGGCAAGCCCGTGGCCCTCATGGGCGCCAGCGGCGGCGCCGTGGGCACCGCCGTGGCCCAGTTTCAGCTGCGCGGCATCATGACCATGCTCGGCAGCCGCCTCATCCCCCAGCCGGAACTCTATATCACGATGCGCCCGGATCTGATCGCGCCGGACGGAACCTTTGCCGATGCCTCCACCCGGAAATTCCTGCGCGGTTTTCTGGAAGGGATGCGGGACTGGCTGAACAAACAAGTTTGAGCAGGGAAACGAGATGCTCTCCATGTGAGAACACACCCCCGGCGGGAATGAGGGCGCCAGGAAAGGTCCTTCCCGAGCCGGCAGACGCTCCGAGCCGGCAGACGCTCCAGCGCGCGCGCCCGGGGCGCGGGCTTCAGCCAAGCAACGGTTTGAGGCGCCGCACCAGATCCTCGCGCAATTCCTCATCCTGCAGGGCAAAATAGATATTGGCCGTCAGGTATTCGGCCCAGTCGCCGGCGTCAAAGCGCATCCCCCGAATTTTGACGGCCAGAAGGCCCCGGGCGGAAGCCTGGCCCTGCAGGGCGTCCGTGAGCTGGATCTCGCCCCCGTGACCGGGAGAGATCTTCTCCAGGTGAACGAAAATCTCCGGCGTAAGCACATAGCGCCCGATGATGGCCAGACGCGAGGGGGCCTGATCCACGCGGGGCTTTTCCACCAGCTTGCGCACCTGATAAATGCCCGGCGAAATCTCCTCGCCGGAGATGATCCCATAGCGGCTGACCCGGTCCTGGGGCACCTCCATGACCCCGATAACAGGCAGCCTCTCGCTCTGGGCCACCTCAATGAGCTGCCTGATGCCGGGACTCATCCCGAACATGAGGTCATCGCCCACCATAACGGCAAAGGCGTCGTCATAACGGACCACGTCCTTGGCGCACAGCACCGCGTGCCCCAGGCCCAGTTGCCGTTTCTGGCGAATGGAGATGATTCTGACCATTTCCGCCACCTGGCGGATAGCGGCCAGGGCCTCTTCCTTTCCGGATCGCTCCAGCACCATCTCCAACTGCAGGTTGTAATCGAAGTGATCCTCAATGGCGCTCTTGTCCCGGTTGGTGATGAAGACCACATCCTCAATGCCCGCCTGAATGGCCTCCTCCACCACATATTGCACTCCCGGCTTGTTGTAGACAGGCAGCATCTCCTTGGGGATGTTCTTGGTGGCCGGCAACGACCGGGTTCCCCATCCGGCAACGGGAATAACAACCTTGTGAATATTCATGCAACCCCCTTGTCCTGCGGTTGACGACCTCATCTGCACGCTAGCACAGGAAGCGAAGAAAAAACAAGCCTCTCGGGGCGACCGCCAAGACTGCCGCATTTCCATTGCCGGTAAATGCGAGGGCATAGCCCCAGGGAGCGCCCTCCGCAGTCTTGCCCGCTTATAGCGTTTACGCTTGTGATTGTCACTTGACGGTGAAGCGGATTCGTCCTGCGACAATTCCGCGGCAAGGATTTGCCGGTAAATCCTTGCAGGGCAAAGGATACATTTCCAACGGCAATTTGCTCCGGCCTCGGCTTTTTTTGGACAATCGAAACCGGTGAAACATATATCTTGAAACGTATTTCTCCAATGTTTCAGCCGCAATCAAATTTGTCCTATAATTGTAAACTATTATATTTGGCATGCCTTTTGCTCAATAACTGCGCAAGGGGACAGACTGCAAACAGCCGGGGAAAAATTACCCTAAAAGGAGTATTTCATGAGATGGTTCCAACGCTCTATCGTCCTGGCGGGAATTGTGTGCGCAGGATGTCTTTCTTTTATTTCAACTCTTCATGCTGCGGAAAAAAAAGTTGTTTCCTTTGCCAGCGGAATGGCTTCAACGCACGCCGGACATATTGCTTTTGAAAAGTTTGCCAAAGAAATAGAAAAGCGCACGAACGGCGAAATCATCGGTGTTGCCTACCCGAACAATCAACTGGGAAGCGATACGGAGGCCATGCAAGCCATACAGGATCATACGCTTGTGATGACGATGACGGCAACCCCGCCGGTTGTGAGCTTTGCCCCAGCCATTGCCGTATTTGACCTTCCCTTCTTTTATTCTTCTCTTGAAGACGCCCGCAAAGTCATTGACGACCCTGAAGTTATCAGGCCCATAGAGGAAGGATATAAAAAGGCCGGACTCATGAATCTTGGCCTGGTCCCTACAGGATTCCGCTGGCTTTCCTCTCGAAGGAAGCCCATCACCAAACTGGAGGAACTGAGAGGCTTCAAGCTCAGAATTTCCGAAAATCCGCAGCACAGGGCGTTGTGGACAGCTCTTGGAGCCTCGCCGACCCCCCTTGCCAACTCTGAGCGCTATACAGCCTTACAGCAGGGGACTGTGGACGGCCAGGAAAATGTTATGGAAAACGCCTTCAATACCAAGATGTATGAGGTTCAGGACTGTTTCATGAATACGAAGCATATCCTCTACGTCAGCACCTGGATTGGAGATCCGCAGTTTTATGCGTCCCTGACTCCTGAGCATCAAAAAATTTTTATGGAGTTGATGGGGCAGATGCTCGATGATTTTCTGCAACTCTCCATCGCGCGGGAAAAAGAACTCCTGAAGGAACTCGAAACCAAATACAACAAGACGATTGTCCGCGAAATGCCGGCTGGGGAGTATGAACGCTGGGGCGCCCTTGCCCGCCCGGTCGTTGAGAAATTGATCCGCGCAAAAATCGGTGACGCCCTCGTGGACAGGGTTTACATTGTCCTCGGCAGAACGAAATGACTTGCCCTGGCCTGACAAGAAAGGAATTCTATGAAAAAAATCCTGATGTGGATAAATGAATATTTTGAAACAAGTATAATTTCGATATTACTTGTTATCATCACAGTTCTATGCACAATACAAGTTATCCTTAGATATTTATTTTCTCATACAATATACTGGATTGAAGAATTTGTCGTTTATTGTAATGTATGGATAGGGTTTATAGGTTGTAGCTATGCCATACTAAAAGATAATAATCTTCGTGTTGATATGAGTGATTTTATTCAAAAATCTGCGGCAAAATTTTTGAAAATTATTGCTGATTTTATCACTTTCTTCTTTTATATATATATGATATATTGCGGTCTTGAAGTAATCAAGCGGTCTCTTGCATCAAACCAGTTAAGTCCGGCTGCTGAAATTCCTGTAGTTGTTCTATATGCATCCCTTTTTTTCGGTTCAGTATTCGCAGTGATACGATATATACAGCGTGTATATATTTCATTTACAAAGAAGTAGCATAATGGAATAAATAAATATGCACGTTATACTAACTGTTCTTGCCGTTGCCCTGATCCTTAGCGTTCCGATAGGAATCGGCCTTGTTCTCAGTTCTATTTCCACATATTTCTTCGGCATAACGGAAATTATCAATCCCAATTATGTTTATAAAACCATTGTGGATGGCTTGAATTCATATCCCCTTCTGGCGATACCGCTATTTATTCTTTCCGGCCTCATCATGGCGCGGGGAGGAATCGCAAAAAAGCTTTTCGAATTCTTCGCCTATTTTACAGGCGGACGCACAGCCGGCCTGCCCATCACAGGCATCATCACCTGCATGTTCTATGGAGCGCTTTCCGGCTCGGGTCCCGCCACCACGGCCGCCGTCGGCAGCATGGTCGTCCCGTACCTGGAAGGCCTCGGCTATAAGCGCAATTTCGTCGCCGCCATTATCGCCACGGCGGGCTCGCTCGGGATCATCATTCCTCCAAGCGTGCCCTTCATCATTTACGCCCTGGCGGCGAACGTGTCGGTCGGCGAAATGTTCATAGCCGGGATAATCCCGGGATTCATCATCGCCGCCTGCCTTTCTTTATGCGCCTATGCGCATTGCCGGCGCCACGGGGAGGACAAGGAACTGCTGCGCAAAAACTATGAGTCGATCCGGGCAATAGGCTTCTGGCCTCTGCTGAAAGACAGTTCCTGGGCGCTCATGACCCCCCTGATCATTCTCGGGGGCATTTACGGTGGAGTATTTACCCCGACGGAGGCGGCCACGGTTTCTGTCGTCTATTCGGTATTCATCGGGTTGTTTGTCTATAAGACGATGACCATCAGGGATTTCCCCGGCATTCTCGCCCAAGCGGCGCACAGTCTCGCCCCGCTGCTGATGGTCATTGCCGCAGCGACCCTCTTCGGCCGGGTTCTCGCCCTGCTGCAGATACCCCAGATGATCACGGAGTTTCTCGGCGACAGCATTTCTTCCTTCTGGCTCATCTTCCTTATGAATTTGATCCTGCTGATAGCCGGGATGCTCGTAAACGTCACTTCGGCCATTCTTATCCTGACGCCCGTCCTGTTGCCGGCGGCCACAGCCATAGGCATGGACCCCATCCATTTCGGCATGATGATGGTGGTCAACCTGTCCATAGGCCTGGTCACCCCTCCGGTGGGCGCCGATTTATTCGTGGCCTGCGGCATGTTCCGCGTCCCTATCGCAACTTTAACAAAGCATGTCATGCCCTTTCTCCTGTATTTTTTTATCGCCCTGGCTATTATTTCTTATATGCCAATCGTCAGCCTTGTGTTCATTCGCTAAGAGATCATTATTGGAGATATATACCGACAACCCTTGAAAAAAAGGATTTCTCATGAAAACAATCAATGGCCTCTCCCCCGGAAAAGCTCTGCGCGAAATGCTGAAGCAGCCTGAAATCATCGTGGCTCCGGGATGCTACGACGCGCTGTCCGCCAGGCTCGTGGAGCAGGCGGGTTTTCCGTGCGCCTTTATGACGGGTTTCGGCGCGTCGGGTTCCATCCTCGGGCAGCCTGACTACGGGCTGATGACCATGACCGAGATGCTTTCCGTCTGCGCCAATATGGTCTCGGTGCTGAACATCCCCCTCATCGGCGATGTGGATACGGGGTACGGCAACCCGCTCAATGTGCACCGCGCAATCAGGGAATTCGAACGGGCCGGCGTGGCCGCTGTCCATATAGAGGACCAGTGCTTCCCCAAACGTTGCGGGCATATGGACAAGAAAGCGGTCATTCCCGCCCGGGAGCATGTGGAAAAGATCAAGGCCTGCCTTGACGCCCGCGAGGATATGCTGATCATCGCCCGGACGGATTCCCGGGCCACCCACGGCATCAACGAGGCCATTGACCGCGTCCTCGCCTACCACGAGGCAGGCGCCGATATCGTCTACATAGACGCGCCCGCGTCTGTTGAGGAATTGGAGTTGATCGGCAAAAAGGCCAAGGGATACAAATTCGTCAATCAGACGGAAGGAGGCAAAACCCCTCTTCTCCCCACGGAGGAACTGCAGCGCCTTGGCTTCAATATCGTCATTTTTCCCTGCTGCACAATATTCACCGCGGCAAAGGCAATGCGGCAGACGCTTGCCCATCTCAAGGAAAAGGGCACGACGCGCGAATATATCGATCATATGACAACGTTCAAAGAATATACAGACATCGTTGGAATGCCCGTATTGCTCGAAATGGAACGCAGATACAAAGTTGACGAATTCAAAAGCGTTGCCGGAAATTGACGGAGAAATTGACTTCCCGTTCCAAATCCGTCCCCGGGGCCGAGGTGGAAATGGATGCGGTTTTGATCTGAAATTCGCAGAAGACGTAAGATCCGAATATGTTGTCTTACGGCAAGGGGTAGGGATATGAATACAGCCGCGAAATTTCGCCGGTTGCTTGAACAGCCCGGAATCATCCGCGCGCCTGGCGCCTACGATGCCTGGTCCGCGAAACTGATCGCGAGGGCGGGTTTTCCCGCCGTGTATATGACCGGGTACGGCGTCTCGGCGAGCCTTCTGGGGAAACCGGACATCGGTCTGGTCAGTTCCACGGAAATGGCCGCCGTGGCGCGGAATATCTGTCTGGCCGCGGGAGATACGCCTGTTATAGCCGATGCGGACAACGGATATGGCGGCGCGCTGAATGTGCAGCGCACAGTCCGGGAATACGAGGCGGCGGGCGTGGCTGCCATCCAGTTGGAAGATCAGGTTTTTCCAAAGCGTTGCGGGCATATGGAAGGAAAAGAAATTATCGGGCGCGGGGAAATGGCCGCCAAAATCCGGGCCGCCGCGCAGGCCAGATCCTCCGCGGACTTTTCCCTTATCGCCCGCACGGACGCCCGGGCGGTGACCGGTTTTCAGGATGCGCTGGACAGGTGCCGCGCCTACGCCGATGCCGGGGCGGATATCCTCTTTCTTGAAGCTCCGCAATCGACGGAAGAGATATATGCCGCCGCGGAAAGCCTGGGCAAACCGCTCCTGGCGAATATGGTGGAAAAGGGGAAAACCCCCCTCCTCCCCGGGAAAGAACTGGAGCGCATGGGCTATAAAATCGTCATTTATCCCGGGACCGCCTTGTTTGCGGCCAGCAGGGCCATTGCCGACGCGCTGGACAGCCTTTGCGCGCATGACACCAGTTGCTACGAGCGTCAAGTCTCCTTTCCTGAATTCAATGAATGGATCTGCCTGCGGGAAGAGCGTCAGCTTGAGCAGGGATTCGGGGCGGCTTCATCCTGAAATTGCCCTCTGGCGGTTCACGCCTGACGCCCGTTCGCGATAAAACCGCCCTCATTTTATCGCGAACGGGTAAGGCGCGATGGGAAAAGGCTCTATCTGCCCTTGCTTCTTCGCCAGAGGGTTGTGCGGCTTATGCCCAGCTCTCTGGCGATGTCCGTCTTTTTTCTGGCGAGGGCGGGCGGGACGCGGCCCTCGCACAAAGGCAGATCAAGGTCGAGCAGCAGCGCGCCGGGCGTGCAGCCTTCGTGATACAGGGCGGTGGCCGCCTCGATCACGTTTCGCAATTCCCGCACGTTTCCCGGCCAGGCGTACGTCAGCAGCAACGAATTGGAAAAGAGCCCCTCCAGAAAGGTTTCATCAAATCCGGCATGATACATGTGGGCGAAATGTTTCGCCAGAATCAGCACATCCCCTTCCCGTTCACGGAGGGGAGGAAGGGTCAGGCGGAGAACGTTCACCCTGTGGAATAAATCCGGACGGAAAAGCTTTTGTTCCATTTGCCGCTGGATGTCCGCGTTGCTTGCGCTGATGAGCCGGACATCCACGGAAATAACCTGCGTCCCTCCCACGCGCAGCACTTCCCGCTCCTCCAGAACGCGCAGCAGCCGCGCCTGGACGCTCAGGGAAAGTTCGCCGATTTCGTCCAGAAAGATCGTTCCCCCGTGCGCCAGTTCAAAGAAACCGGGTTTCCCGCCGCACCTGGCTCCTGTGAAGGCCCCGTCTTCATAGCCGAACAGTTCGCTTTCCAGCAACGTCGCGGGCAACGCGGCGCAGTTCACGGCAATGAAGGGTTTATGCGCGCGGGAACTCGCCAGGTGGATTCCTTGGGCGATAAGCTCCTTCCCTGTCCCTGTCTCGCCGAAAATAAACACGGACGCCGAGGACGAGGCATAACGGTAGGCCCGTCTCCTGGCCTGGACGATAGCGCGGCTCTGGCCGATGATGTCGTCCAGGCGCGTGCGGGCCTGAAAAACGCCTCCTTCCTTTTTGCGCACCTTGGCCTCTGCCTTGCGGATGGTTTCCACATCATGAAACGTCAGGACGCAGCCGTCCGCGCACCCATGTTCATCCACGATGGGCACCCGGTTCGTGATGACCGTAACCTTGCCGATTTTCTGGATCTGATTCAGCTCCGACTTTTTTTCCCTGATGACATGCAGGACGCGCGTGTTGGGAATGAGCGCGGAGACCCGCTGCGACAGCGCTGCTTCCGGCCGGATGCCGAGAATTTTCGCAGCGACCGGATTGCAGGTGGTGACAACGCCCTGCGCATCCGTGGCCATTATACCGCTGTAAGAATAGGTGATAATGGCATTCAGCCATTGGGCCTGGGATCTGTCGCGCTGCCGCAAAAGCGCCATCTGGGCGGCGGCGTTGATGGCGCGGGTGATGCTGTCCTCGGAATAGATAAAGGAGGAACGCATTCCGCATTCCTCCGCGGCCTCCATGACCATGCTTCCCCCTATGACCTGCTCAACGCCCTGTTTTTTCAGCCTGTCCATCGTATGCAATAAACCGTCGCGGGTATAGTAGATTTCCTGAAACAAATTCCCGACTATGCAGGGAAGCGATTCCTCCAGAAAGGGGATGCGCACATCAAAGGATAATACGGCTATCGGCCTCGCGGTATCAAGGCGGCCCATTGCCTGCAGTAAATCGAACCCGGTTATCTGGATAAGCAGAAGAGGGGTATGCAGATATTTGCTGAGCAGTCTGCCGTTCGCGCCTGAAGAGACGAAAACGTCGATTTCGCGGGAATCCTCAAGCCGTTGCGCGAATGAAAGCACGTCGTCAAGGCAGGAGGATTCGATGTGGACGTCCACTCCCGGCAGATCCAGGAGAGAGGGGTGATCCGAGAGAAAGTTCGTGAGCGCGCGGTAGCTCATGATGGCGATTTTGGCCGACATGCGGAGCGTTCCTCAAAAAATGAAAAAATGTCAGCTGCAAGCGTTAATCGCTGTAGCGCAGCTCCCGGGCGATGAGCCCGGCAAGATCGCCCGCCAGACGTTCCACCAGGGCCGCGTCCTCACCTTCCACCATGACCCGCGCCAGCGCCTCGGTGCCGGAATAGCGCAAAAGGACCCGCCCCCTGTCGCCAAGGGTGGCCCGGACATCCTGCAAGGCTTCCTGAAGGGCGGGAAGAGAGGCAAAGGGGCGCTTCTCCCTGACGGGAACATTGAGCAGGGTTTGCGGGAAGGGACGCAGCAGCCCGGCCAGTTCGGAAAGGGTGGCGTTTTTTTCGCGCATGACGCGCAGGATCTGGAGAGCGGCCAGAAGCCCGTCCCCGGTGGTGCCGTACTCCATGAAAACGATATGTCCGGACTGCTCTCCGCCCAGCATCGCCCCGTGTTCGCGCATGGCCTCCACAACGTGGCGGTCGCCAACATCGGTGCGCAAAAGGCTGCCCCCGTGCTCTTTCATGAAAATCTCAAGAGCCATGTTGCTCATCACCGTACTCACCAGGAGATTCCCCGGCAGACGGCCTTTTTCCAGAAGATCCAGGGCGCAGATGGCCATGATCGTGTCTCCGTCCAGGACGGCGCCCGTCTCGTCCACCACCACCAGGCGGTCCGCATCGCCGTCCAGGGCAAGGCCGATGTCGGCGCGCGTCTCCCGGACTCTGGCCGCGGCCACTTCCGGGTACAGGGAGCCGCAGTGTTGATTGATGTTCAGACCGTCAGGCTCAACCCCTATGGAGACCACATCCGCCCCCAGTTCGCGCAGGGCCATGGGCGCGACCTTGTAATTGGCTCCATGGGCGCAATCCAGAACAATGCGCAGCCCGTCCAGGGTCAGCTGGGGGGGAAAGCTGCTCTTGATCGAGACGATGTACCGGCCGGGGGCATCATTGATTTTGAAGGCCCGGCCAACGGCCGAAGGCCTGGGGTATTCGCATTCCCAACCAGGGTCGAGCACCATGCCGGCAATGGCGTCTTCCACCGCATCCTGAAGTTTGAAACCCTGGGCGTCGAAAAATTTGATGCCGTTATCTTCAAAGGGATTGTGCGACGCGGAAATGACAATGCCGAAATCAGCCCGCATGCTGCGGGTTTGAAAGGCGATGGCCGGAGTCGGCAGGGGGCCGACCAGAAAGACGTCCATGCCCGCGGCGCACAGGCCGGCGGTAAGGGCGCTTTCATAAATATACCCGGAAAGCCGGGTATCCTTGCCGATGACTACCCGGTGCCGGCGATCCCCTGTCCGGAAATGGACGCCCGCGGCCAGGCCCAGACGCAGGGCGATGTCCGGCCGCATGGGGAAATGATTGACCTTGCCGCGCATCCCATCCGTGCCGAAGAGCCTCTCATCCATATGCTGTCCTCGCGCCGGGGCGTTTCCCCTTTATTTGTCCTCTTCCCGTCCCAGAACAACGGAGACCTCCGCCGGTTCCACACTCAGCAGAAGGGCTCCGGGGGGCAAAGAAACCTCCACCGGCAGGACATAGGCCCCCGGAACAAATTTCGGCAGGAGGACGAAAGCTCGGATTTCCTTGCTGTCAGCCGCGGCAGCGGCCAGCCCCTCGGGAATGGCCGTCTGGATCCGGACCGTGGCGGGCCGGAGGGAAAAGGCGAAGGAAACAGGGGGCTGTACCTGGACAGGACGGCTCAGCCGGACCTCTTTCCGCTTCCAGTCCACGCTCACCACGGCGTCCACCGAGGCCGGCTCGGCCTCCATGCCGGCCGGCAGAGGCAGAGGGGCCCGCAAATCCCGCGCGCCAGGTTCCGTAACGCTGCCCAGGGGCAGGGGCACGACAATCTCCTCTATCTTCTCCATCTCCCGGGGCGGACCGCGCAGAATCACCTTTTCCGGTATCAGCAGAGCCTCGGCCTCCAGACCCTTGGGCAAGACCCCCCGGATATCCGGTTTGAGAGGAATTTCCCTGGTCTGCACGATCTCCGCCCGCAGGATGATTTCAGGCGGGGTGACCTCAATGACCTTGAGTCCGCCGAAGAGTCCTGTCCGGGCAATAGCGATGGGCAGGGAGTTCTCTCCCGGCTCCAGGGAAGAAAGATCCATGGTAAAGACGTAGTCGCGGCCGCTCATGGCCCGCACCTGCCCGGCCGGTCCGCTGATGCGCACGGAAACCCTGTTGATCAGGCTGGGTCCCCGGATCAGCAGATCCTTGGGGATGCCTTTGTATTCCAGGCGCACATCCACCAGGGATTCCACGTTTTCCGTACCGCTGATGGCGAACCAGAGGGTCGCCGCCATGGCAAAGGCGAGGAAAAACTCCTTCCAGCGCACCCTCCCAAAAAGAGCGCGGATCCCTGCCTTCCCGTCCTTGCCCGCAAAAGAGGACAGGGCGGTCTCCTTCCCCGCCGCTCCGCGCAAAAGAGAGAGAAGTTTAGTCCAGTACCGGCTCATGTCCTTTTCTCCAGGGCGGAGGCCAGGACTCGCGGCAATCTGTCGGCATCCAGGGCGCCGCTTAATTTGCCGCCCAGAGCGACAGCGGCCACGCCCCGCTCTTCGGAAACCACCACCACCACGGCGTCGCTTTCCTCGGTAATCCCCAGAGCCGCCCTGTGCCTGGTGCCGTAATCCCTCTCGGCCACCGCGGAGGACAGGGGCAGGATGCAGCCCGCCGCCACCAGCCGCAGGCCCCGGATCAGGGCGGCTCCGTCATGCAGGGGACTGTTGGGCCAGAAAAGGGCAATCAGAAGCTCCCGGGAAAGTACGGCGTCCAGGACAACCCCCCGATCCGTGGTGTCCCGCAGGGCCACGTTGCGCTCCAGAACGATAAGGGCGCCGATCCTGCGCTGGGCCAGATACAGGGCGGCCTCGCTGACAATAGCGCTGACCGGGTTCAGGTCCTTTTTTCGGAACCGGGACAAAAAGCCCCATTGCCGGGAGCCGATGCTGGTCAGGGCCTGGCGGATGTCGCGCTGAAAGACGATCACCACGGTGAGGAAAAGCGAAGCGAGAACATTTTCCAGGAGCAGGTTCAGGGTGACAAGGCCGATCCGGGTGGACAGAAAATAGAGGACAATGATCAGGAGCAGGCCGTAGATGGCGGAAACGGCCCTCGTCTGCTTGACCATCAGGATCAGGTGGTAAAAGATCAGGGTCACCAGGGAGATATCCAGGATATCCCGCCAGCCGATGGAAAGAGAGGTCAAGGGAAAAGCCATGCCGCCCACCCGCGGATCAGGAAATGTTTCCGGGGACGCTCCCGGCCGGGGACGTCCCGGGGGGAGGCGGAAAATCCAGAAGAGCGGACAGGGCGAGAGTGGCCCGGGCCGCGCGCGCGTCATGCACCCGGTGCACAGCCACCCCTTTGCGGGCCAGAAAGGCGGTTGCCACCTGGGTATGCAGGTCGCGTTCCCCGGTTGCATAGCCCGTGATCGCGCCGAGGAAGGATTTGCGGGAGATGCCGAGGCAGAGCGGGCGGCCGAAGGCGGCCAGACGGTCAATGTCCCTCAGGATGCGCAGGGAATGTTCCGGGGTCTTGCCGAATCCGATGCAGGGGTCCAGGCAGAGCCGCGTTTCCGGAAGCCCGGCCCGGACCAGAGTTTCCAGGCGTTCTCCGAAATAGCGCGCCAGGTCTTCCAGAACATCGTCATAGCGGGCCTTCTCCCGCATGTCCGCCGGCCGCGCGGGACTGTGTCCCAGGATACAGGCCGGCGCATAGTGGACAAGAACCTCCAGAAGGGCGGGATCAAAGGTGCAGCCGGAGACATCGTTGATGATGTCCGCCCCCCGTTCCAGGGCCAGGACCGCGGTCTCGGCCCGAAAGGTGTCCACGGAGACCAGAAAGGGCACGGTCCGCTCCTGTCCGTCCGGGGCAAGGAGGGACAGGCCTGAAGGACGCTCTTCGGCGGAGCGGTCGCGCAGGGCCACGACGCGGTTCAGGACAGGGCGCAGGCGGCGCGCCTCCTCGTCCGGGCCGATGTCCGCGGCGCCCGGGCGGGTGGATTCCGCGCCCAGATCGAGAATCCGGGCGCCCTCGTCCGCCAGCCGGCGGACCTGCTCCAGAGCCGCTTCCGGTTTGAGAAACCGGCCGCCGTCGGAAAAGGAATCCGGGGTGAGGTTGACAATGCCGGCAATCAGGAAGGGGACAGGCGCAAGCGTCCTGTCCCCCCGGAAAGTCCATGGCGCTGTCGCAAAGGGAGACTCCATCAGGAATCCGCCTTGGGCCTATCCGGTTTTTCCTCTGTTTCGGGCCTCTCCCCGGTTTCTTGCGGGGTCTTTGGGGCGGAATCCGCCTGCCTGGCCGCGCGGGAAAGGGCCGCTCCCAAAGGAGAGCGGGCCGCCGGAGCCTGGGGCGGGGCCGCGTCGCCGGGCTGCCGGGCCTGAAGATCCGCGGGGGGAGAATCCCCCTGCGGAGCGGGAGCCGGGGAAGATTTTTTCGGGACGCGCTCAGGGGAGTCCGCCGCCGCTCCGCCGCCGTTCGCGGAAGCTGAGGAACCGCCCGCTCCGCCGCCCTTGCCCCTGGCTTCCGCCGCGGCGTGGCGGCGCTCCTCCACCCGGCGGGATTCCTCCTCGCCCAGGGGCGGCAGGGATTCTCCCTTCATGATCAGGTCCACTTCCTCGCCGGAAAGGGTCTCGCGGTCCAGAAGGGCCCCGGCCATCCGGTGCAGAAGATCGATATTGTCGCGCAGCAGGGAAAGGGCCGTCTTCATGGATGTGTCGATAATCCGCTTGACTTCCGCATCCACCAGTTGCGCGGTGGCCTCGCTGTGATCCCGGTTGGTGACCCATTCGCGGCCGATAAAGACCTCCTGGCTCTGGTCGCCGATGGCCATGGGGCCCACCGCCTCGCTCATGCCCAGTTGGCAGACCATGGCCCTGGCCATCTTGGTGGCCCGTTTGATGTCGTCGGAAGCGCCGGTGGTATAGCGATCAAAGATCACCAGTTCCGCCGCCCTGCCGCCAAGAAGAATCGCGATCCGGTTCTCCAGCTCGGTGCGGCTGCTGCTGTAGCGGTCTTCCTCCGGCAGGGACATGGTCACGCCCAGGGCGCGGCCGCGCGGAATGATGGACACCTTGTGGATGGGGTCCGTCTCCGGCAGGATTTTGGTGATAATGGCATGCCCGGACTCATGGTAGGCGGTGTTTTTCAGCTCTTCAGGCGACTGCACCATGGTGCGCCGCTCCTTGCCCATGAGCAGCTTGTCCTTGGCGTTCTCAAAATCCCGCATGTTCAGGAGATCCTTGTTCTCCTTGGCGGCAAGCAGGGCAGCCTCGTTGACCAGGTTTTCCAGATCCGCCCCGGAAAATCCCGGCGTTCCCTTGGCCAGGACTTCCAGGTTCACGTCCTTGGCCAGGGGGGTGCGCTTGGCATGGACTTCCAGGATCTGCCTCCGCCCCCGGACATCAGGCGGCGGCACCACCACCTGGCGGTCAAAACGGCCGGGGCGCAGCAGGGCCGGGTCCAGGACATCAGGACGGTTGGTGGCGGCAATCAGAATAACCCCTTCGTTGCCTTCAAAGCCGTCCATCTCCACCAGCAGCTGGTTCAGGGTCTGCTCCCGCTCGTCATGGCCGCCGCCCAGTCCAGCCCCGCGCTGCCGCCCCACGGCGTCGATTTCATCAATGAAAATCAGGCAGGGAGCGTTTTTCTTTCCCTGGGCGAAAAGGTCGCGCACGCGGGAAGCGCCTACGCCCACAAACATCTCCACAAAATCGGAACCGGAGATGGAAAAGAAGGGCACCCCGGCCTCTCCGGCCACGGCCTTGGCCAGAAGGGTCTTTCCCGTTCCCGGCGGCCCCACCAGCAGGACTCCCTTGGGGATGCGCCCTCCCAGCCGGGTGAATTTCTTGGGATTGGAAAGAAAGTCCACGACCTCGGCCAGTTCCTCCTTGGCTTCGTCCACGCCGGCCACATTGTCAAAGGTTATCTTGGCCGACTCCTGGGAAATCAGACGGGCGCGGGAGCGCCCGAAGGACATGGTCTTGCCTCCGCCCCCCTGCATCTGGCGCATGAAAAAAATCCAGACCCCGATGAGCAAAAGCATGGGCGCCCAGGAGGTCAGAAAAATGATGTACCAGGGCGAATCGTCCGGCGGGCTGGCCTTGATGGTGACCCCCTGCTCCAGAAGGCGTTCCACCAGTTTTCCATCCCAGGGAGGGGCGTAACTGGCGAAGGAAACCCCGTTCTTCAGCCTTCCCATCAGCTTCTGCCCCTGGATGGTGACTTCCTGCACCTCCTGGCTGCCGACGCGCTGGAGAAATTCCGAATAGCTCATCTCCGGCGAACGGCTGGGCTGCTGATAAAACATGTTGAAGATCACAAGCATGCACAGGGCGCTGATGACCCAGATAAAAAGGTTGCGCTGGTTCAAATTTTCCTCCGCTGAGGCGTCAGCGCCCCGCGCGACGCCCTTTTCCTGTTTGGGCAAAGGTATCATGGCTTTCGTGTGTTGTCACACGGAGATCGGAGCGGACAAAGGATGCGCCGGGGGACCCCCCAGGGAACCGAGCCGTGCGGCACAGCGGAGGTATTGTGGGGCCAGACGGCGCGCTTGTCAATGCCGCTTTTCGGTCACATGCCGCTTTTCGGTCATCCTGCGCCGGCCGGAAGGCAGGGGCGTCATTGCGTTTTGCCGCTCTCCCCCGGGGAGATCAGGCTGTTCAGGGCGCGGGCCGGCAATTCAAGAATGCCGCGCACCAGGCCAAAGACCGTGCTGCCCGCGGCCTGGGCGGTGTCGACAACCATGTGCGCGCCCCGCAGATACATGGAAGGGGAATCCAGACTGCCGTAAAAGCGCACCGGCACGGTAGGCACCTTGGCAATGGTCACGTTGAGGTGGAGGTCCAGGGCGCGGCGGCCGAGATCCACCCAGCCGTCGCCGCTCATGTCCACCATCATGCCGCGGAGAACAAAATTGTCCGCCTTCAAAACGCCCTTGTCCATGGCCCCGCTGACGGAGGCGTGGGCAAAGGTGTTGCGCAGGCCGGCGGTTTCGCTGCCCAGAAAGGCGGGATAGACCCCGTCGGCGATTTTCAGGCTCCAGATGCCGGACAGGCCCGCATAGAGATCCGCGTCGCTGCGCATGGCCCCGGAGAGGTCGAAAAGGATATCCGCCGTGCCTCCGTAAGCATCCGCGCCGGTACTGTCCTGAATGACCCTGCCAAGGGCGATGCCGCGCATTTCGCCAAGGAGCTTGGAGAGGTACAGTTGCGAGCGCTCCGGCACAAAGCTGCCCTGGGCCAGGAGGGTGGAAACGCCGCCGTAAAAATCCGCGGTCTCGATCTGGAGGGAAAAACGTCCCCGCTGGAGGGCGGCCACAGTCCGGGAGTCGGCAAGATTCAGGCCGTGAAATTTGGCGGCCTTGGTGCTCAGCTCGGCTTCAAGGGAGAGGCCGCCGAGGAAGGAAAGATTCCAGGGCTCCGGAGAAGGAGGCTTGGCACGCTCCTCCGGAGTGGCGGGAGGGAAAAAGGTATCCAGGTTAAGCCGCCTGGAGGAGAGACGGAAAACCCAATGCGATCCCCCGGCCGCTTGCGCGGCCTTTTCCCGCGGCCCCTGTTGGCCCCCGCTGACGACAATTTCCCCCTCCAGGGGGTCCCCGTCCACCTGGAGGGCGAGATCGGCAAAGGTGACCCTGCCCCCGCTTCCGGTCACCCGGGCGGTCCCGGTCAGGGTGGCCGGCATCCGCACTCCTCCCGAGGGGAGAAGATTCCAGGCTTTGAGCAGAACGCGCGGAGCCAGCTTGAAATTGAGCGGGGCCGTGACCGTCACGCCGTCGCCCGCGGCCTCCACCCGGACCTGTCCGCCCACAAAGCCGCCAAGACCCTCAAAGGCCGTCTGATCCAGGGTCACAACATCCTGAAAAAGATTCCAGTCCAGAAGCGCGTTCATTTTTCCGGTCAACGGCACCCGTTCCGACCCCAGGGGCACGATGAGCGAACCCGTGAGGGCAAGGGCGCCGGAAACGCGTTCCACGCCCTGGCGCCCGCGATTCGTCTCCACAAACCCTCCGGGTCTGGGCGGCCAGGCCAGGACGCCGCTGAAAAGGCCCTCCAGGGCGTCCTGGCCCTCGGGGAACCAGGAAGTCCGGATCTTTGCCAGGGAGATATTCCAGTCCCCGGAAAGGGTGATGCCGTCCTCGCGCACGGAGTGCAGGAGCCCCTGTCCCTTTACCCGCGCCTGGGGAAAGTCGAGCCACCAGGGGTCCGCCTTCCGGCCGCCGATGATTTTCAGGGGGGAAACCTCGGCATCCGCGGCCAGATGCCAATCATCCGCCCAATGCCCTTCCTCGTCCACCCGGATATCCAGGGCGAGGGAGCCGCTGACCCTGCCCTGCACCCGGACGGAGTTTCCCTGGTTTTCCGGCAGATCCTCCAGCCCAATCCCCTGCAGGACATAGCGCATCCGCACCTGGCGGCGGGTGATGTCCAGATGCCCCTCCAGCTCCCCCCCGAGGATCTTCCGCTCGGAAAAGGCTACTCTGGTGACGTTTCCTTCCCTGGGATGGACCCGCACC
>JAISNZ010000111.1 GCA_031275955.1 Desulfovibrio sp.
CAATGATCGCGCCTCGTTCCATGAACAGGATTTCCGTGGCCAGGGCGCGGGCGAGGTTCATGTGGTGGGTGGCGAGGACCATGGTCATGCCGTCGGCGGCCAGATTCTCAATGATGGAGAGGACTTCGCCCACCAGCTCCGGGTCCAGGGCGGAGGTGGGTTCGTCCAGGAGAATGATCTGGGGCTCCATGGCCAGGGCGCGGGCGATGGCCACGCGCTGTTTCTGGCCGCCGGAGAGTTCCGCCGGATAGAGGCCGGATCGCCGGGCCAGACCGACGCGTTCCAGTTCCATCATGGCGCGCAGGGCGGCGTCGCGTCTGGACATGCCCTTGACCCTGCGCAGGGCGACGCTCACGTTTTCCTGGGCTGTCAGGTGATCGAACAGGTTGAAATCCTGAAAGATCATGCCCACATTCTGGCGCAGGAGATAGAGTTCCGCCTTGTCCCGGGGATTGACGGCCCGCCCGTTCAGCCGGACGGCTCCCGCATCCGGGGGGATCAGGTAGTTGATGCATTGCAGGAGGGTGCTTTTGCCGGCGCCGGAAGGGCCGATCAGGACTTTCATCTCCGTCTGGCGCAGGGCAAAGGAGATATCGTTCAGAATGGTCCTGCCTCCCAGGGTTTTGCTGATTCCTTCCACCTCCAGGACAAAGGCGGGGGAAGGGGGGGAAGAAGGATTCATGCGTCCGGCCTCAGAGGTGGGTGTAGCCGGGAATGCGCAGCGTCTTTTCCAGAAGACGCAGGAGGCGCACCCCCAGAAGGGTTATGAGAAAATAGAGGATGGCGGCGGTGACGTAAAAGGCGGTGAATTCCTCTGTGGTCGTGGCCATGGCCTTGGTCCGGAACATGAGTTCCATGGTCCCCAGCACGGAGACCAGCACGGAATCCTTGAGCAGGATGGAATATTCGTTGGACCAGCCGGGAATGGACAGACGCAGGGCCTGGGGAAGCAGGATGGAAACAATGGCGGTAAGGTCGTCCATGCCCAGGGCGCGGGCGGCCTTCAACTGCCCGGCGGGCAGGGAGTTGATGGCTCCCCGGAATATCTGGCTCTGGTAGGCCGCGCTGGTCAGGCCGAGCACAAGGCAGGAGGCGGCAAAGGCGGAAATGTCCAGCCCCAGGGAAAAACAGATCCCGAAATAGAAGAGATAGAGCAGCACCAGAATGGGCACGCCCCGGAAGAACCAGACATAGATTCCCACGGCGAAGCGCGCCGGGGCCGGGCCGTAAATCTGGAGCACGGACAAGGGGACTCCCAGGACGAGGCCCAGAAGCATGGCGCAGAGCACCGTGCCGATGGTGATCACAGCCCCCGCCAGCAGGGAGGGCAGGGCGCCCTGGATGAGGATCAGGCTTGCGCTCATGCGTCTCTTTGGTTTTCATCCTCCCGGCCGGAAGGGGTTTCCTCCGGCCGGCCTCCAGCGGGGGGATTTCATTTTTCCTTGTTGAAATATTTGGCTTTCAGTTCTTCCCAATAGGGGTCCTGCCTGAGCAGGGCATAGCCCTTGTTGATGGTTTCCAGCAGGGCGGCGTCTTCCTTGCGGACGGCCACGCCGAAGTCATCCGGCTCGGCGAATTCGCCCGCGACGGCAATAGCCTTTTTGCCCTTGTGGATGGCTTCCTCGGCCGGCGCGGAATCAATGGCCGCGCCGTCAAGGCGGCTGTTCAGCAGGTCCTGGATGGCCAGGGACGGGGATTCATAAAACTTGAGGGCATAGTTCCAGCCGTCCCGGCCAAGCCGTTCTTTCAGATATTCGGCCTCATTGGTGCCGCTCTGTACGCCCAGGGTTTTTTTCCCCGTGAGCAGATCGGAGGCCGTCAGGGGGCTGTCCTGGCGGATCAGGAGGTATTTGCGGATCTTCCAGTACGGCTGGGAAAAATTGACCCGTTCCAGGCGTTCGGGGGAAATGCTCATGCCGGAACAGACCATGTCGATTTTTCCGGCCAGAAGGCTCGGGATGATGCCGTTCCAGTCCATGGCCTGGTGTTCCACGACAAAGCCCATCTTTTGGGCAATCCAGTTCATGGATTCCACGTCAAAGCCGCTTGGTTCCAGTTTGTCGTTGAGAAAGGCGAAGGGGGGGTAGTTGGCGTCGATGCCGTTGATGTATTTGGGCGCGGCCTGGGCGGTCCCGGCCGTGAGGAAGAGGGCCGCGATACAGGAGAAGAGAAATGATTTCAGGGCCATGCGGATACCTCGCTGCGGTTTTGGTGACGATAAGGGCAGATTCTGCATAGCAGAAGGGAAAGAAGGGCGCAACCAGGTTCCTCCTTGCCTGGCGGGGGGAAAATACGGTATAGAGCAAATTGCCATTGAAAATGTGTAATTCGCTCTGCAAGGATTTGCCTGCAAATTCTTGCCGCGAAACAGGAGCGGGCCGGCTGGCCGTAAGCGGACTGTTTCAAGCGTAAAATGCCATAGAAAAGCGCCGGGCGGGGAATTGAGGGAAAAATGCTTGAACCGCAGCGTGTTTTCAGTGACTATATTGCCGATCACGGCCTGAAGCAGACCCCTCAGCGGCGCCTGATCGCGCAGGTGTTTTTTGCGACGGACAAACATCTGACCACGGAAGAGCTTTACGCAAAGGTCCGCGCCGTCGATGCCGGCGTGGGACAGGCCACCGTCTACCGGACCCTCAAGCTCATGTGCGAGGCGGGTCTGGCCAAGGAAATGCACTTTGGCGACGGGACCGCCCGCTATGAACCAGTTCTGGACGAAACCCATCACGATCACCTGATCTGCACGCAATGCGGGAAGAATATTGAAGTTATGGATGAAACCATTGAAACCCTTCAGGAAACCCTGGCCAGGAACCATGACTTCATCCTCACCTCCCACCGCATGTACCTGTACGGCATCTGCTCCGGTTGCCGCAAACCCCTGAAAAAGTAACATCCTCCTTTCCCGGAAGCCTTTCCCGGCCTGTCTGGTCCGGATTATGCATCGGACTGGACTGTCCGCCGTTTTTCCGTTTTCCGGCTTTTAGGAAGACGCGGCGGAAAGGACGGTCCATGCGCTCCCGGCTCGAATTTTTCTCCGCAAGCCTTTTCCCGGCGCGCTGCCGGGCCTGCCTGGCCGGATTCTGCCTGCTGATCGCCCTGGCCTGCTTCTGGTCGGGGGCGGATCTGTATCTGACCGGACCCGCCGCGGCGGACTCTTCCTCCGCTTCCGTCCAGATTCCGGAACCGGAAAACATCCGGCTGAAAAAACAGCTTCTTCAGGCCACCGTGGACAGCGCGGCCTTCAGTCTGGCCGGCATTCTGGCGGATCTTCCGGACCCCGCCGCGCGGCGCGGCGTCCTGGCGGCCGCTCTGGACGCCCTGACTTTCGACCTGGGCGCTCCGGTCTATTTTACCGCCTGGGAGAATACCCGCCTTGTCCATTCTCCCCTGACGCCGGACGCGGCCAATCTTGATTTCAGCGACGCCCTGGACGGCCTGGGCAGGCCGTTTATCCGGATCCTGAGCGCCGCCCCGGCGGCGGACGGCGGCTTTTTCCCGTTGCGCCTGCGCCGCCATGTTTTTGACAGGGGAGCGGCGCGCCGCGATACGGCTTTCGGCCCGGCCGCGCAGACAGCGGGCTCTGTTTCCCCGGCCTCCGTGAATGCCCTTTTTTTCTCCGCCGCGCCCTTGCCGCGGGAGGAGGAAGAGGCGCGGATTGCCTATTCCCGCCTCATCCCCGGCAGCGGCTGGCGGATCTGCGCCTTCCTGCCCGCCCCCGAAGATTTCCCGGCAAGGCCGGTTTCCGCTGTGGAAAGGGCCGGTTCTGTCTGGGAGGCCCCGAAGAAGCGCCCTGACCGCCTGCCAGACGATCTGCGCCTGGGGCTGTTCATCTCGGGATTTTCCTTTCTGGGACTGGCCGGGGTTCTGCTCCTGCCGCATAAGGCCGGATCCTCTCATTCGGACCAGAATAAGACCGCGGCCCTTCCCCCGAAAAAAGCGCCCGGCAAAACCGGGCGCTCGGCGGGAGATATCCTTGTCGAGGATTAATACGGATGGGCCGAGGTCAGTTTTTCCGGGTGGATTTTGAAGGTGAACAGGGAGTACACCCAGGCCTGATAGATGATGACGATGGGAACGAAGATGAGGGCCACCACCAGCATGATGGTCAGGGTTATGGGCGTGGAGGCGGCGCCCGCCACGGTGATGCTGGCCGCCTGGCTGATGTTGGAGGGAATCAGGTTGGGGAACATGCCGAAGACCCCGAACAGGGTCACCGCGATGATGAACAGGGCGCTGGCCGCAAAGGAGGCCACCAGCTTGCCCTTGGCCAGAAAGAACCACTGGCCCAGGAGGCCGGCCACGGCCAGGAGGGGAACAATCAACAGGAGCGGGATGTTCAGATAATTGCCGTACAGGGGCGTGAACAGATAGGTCAGGACAAGGAAAAGCACCGTCACCACGGCCAGAGCGGGCCAGATGGCGGCGGCCGCGCTCCGCGCCCTGTCGTGCAGGGGGCCTTCCGTGCGGATGGCCAGCCAGAGGGAGCCGTGGAAGGCGAAGATCAGCACGAAGAAAACGCCTCCGGCCAGGCCGTAGGGGTTGAGCAGGGCCAGGATGTTCCCCAGGTAGACGCCGTTTTCGTCTATGGGAATGCCCTGGAAGAGGTTGGCAAAGGCCACGCCCAGGAGGAGGGCGGGGAGGAAATTGCCCAGGAACTGGGCGATATCCCAGATCCGCCGCCAGCCGGGGCTGTTGATCTTGTCCCTGAACTCAAAGGACACCGCCCGGAAGATCAGGGCAAAGAGCAGGATGAGAAGAGGGGCGTACAAGGCGCTGAACATAACGGCGTAGGCCTTGGGAAAGGCGGCGAAGGTCACCCCGCCGGCGGTGATCAGCCAGACCTCGTTGCCGTCCCAGACAGGACCGGCGGCCTGGTAGATGGCGCGGCGCTCTTCGTTGCTTTTGGCCAGCACGGGAAGCAGCGTTCCCATGCCCAGGTCAAATCCGTCCAGGACAAAATAGATGGCCCAGAGCAACCCCCAGAGGAAAAACCAGATGAGTTGCAGGACTTCATAGCTGAGTATGTCGGACATAGTCGCATCCTTTTGGCAGAAGGGTTTTCACAGTCGGTTCCGGGACCTGAGCCGGGGCTAGGCCGCCGGACCCGCAATGGCATACTTGCGCAACAGATACACGTTTATTGCGCCGAGCAGGCTGTACACCGTGATAAATACTGCCAGGGAAAGCCCCACGGAAGATGCCGGCACCGCTGAAATGCCCTGGGTGGTGGTCATGAGTTTATAGACGAGCCAGGGTTGCCGGCCCACCTCCGCCAGGGTCCATCCCGCCATAAGACATAGATAGGGCAGGGGAATGTTCCAGAGGAGAAGGCGCGCCAGAAGAGGCCGTTCGCCAATCCTGTCCCGGCTGACAAAGGCCGCGACGGCCAGGATGAGGAAAATCCCGGCAAAGAGGAGCATGAGCCGGAAGGACAGGAAGGAGATGAGCACCGGCGGAATGGCGGCATCCGGGGTGAGCGGCCGCACCAGGGAGGTGCCGTCCGCCATGGTTACCACGGCCTTTTCCGGGTCATAGCCTGTCCGGGTCTGGAACTCGGCGAAGTCCTGCGGTCCGAGTTCATTCAGCCCTTTCACGGTGGCGGAGAAATCGCCGTAGGCCAGGAAGCTGAGCAGACCGGGGATGGGGAGGGCCTCAACTGAATTGCGTCTGTTGGCCTCGTCCGGCCAGGCCAGGATATACATGGGCGCGGAGGAGGAGGTTTCCCAGAGCCCTTCCATGGCCGCGAGCTTGGCCGGCTGGTCCTTGGCCACCATCGTGCCGTGGTGGTGTCCCTGGACGAGCAGGGCAATAACCAGCACCAGGGCGAAGGAGGAGGCCAGCTTGAAGGAGCGGGAGAAGAAGTCCTTTTCATTGCCCCGGACCAGATGCCAGGCTGAAACGCCCATGACGAAGAAACCGCCCAGCAGCCAGGAACCGAGGATGACATGCAGAAACTGGCTCCAGGCGAAGCCGTTGGTCAGCACCTGCACAAAGCCGTCCCAGAAGCCGGCGATGACGGCCCGGTTGTTGACAATGTCGTATCCCACGGGATGCTGCATCCAGCCGTTGGCCAGAATAATCCACAGGGCGGAGAGATTGCCCGCCAGGGCAACCATCCAGATGGCAAAAAGGTGGACCTTTTTGGAGACCCTGTCCCAGCCGAAATGCCAGACCGCGATAAAGGTGGATTCCAGGAAAAAGGCCAGGGTGGCCTCAATGGCGAGCAGCGAGCCGAAAATGTCACCAACGTACTCGGAGTAATGCGACCAGTTGGTGCCGAACTGGAACTCCAGCGTGATTCCCGTCACCACCCCCAGGGTAAAATTCAGCAGGAAAAGTTTTCCCCAGAATTTGACCATTCTCTTGTACTGCTCATCCCCCGTGCGCACATATCGGGTTTCCATAATCGCCAGCAACACGGAAAGACCCAGGGTGAGCGGCACAAAAATGAAGTGAAAGAAGACGGTTATCGCAAACTGGAGCCGCGACAACATAACGACATCCATAAGCTGACCCCTTTTTTTGGAGAAGATCCACCGGACGGCGCCTCAGCGTCCGGCGAAAGACGCATCTTCTCGGTTATGCGGCGAAGTGTCCCGGCGGGCGGAATCCCGCCCGGATATTCCCGGCGCCTCCCGGGGTTGGTTTTCTTGCGGTCCTCCCGCAGCAAGATTGCGTTCCGCCCTGAAAAGGAGGCCAAGGGAGAATTCCCGGCGAAGATTCTGTGTCCCCGGCGCGCTTCCCAACGGTGTCCTTACCCCGTCTAAACAATAATGGAAATTAGTAAGAATAGGTATCAAAACCGGCCGCGTCCTGCAAGATGTTTCCGAACCAGGGTTATTCGGTTCTTGACTTTTTAGAAAAATTCTTGAAAATATGGTCACGGAGGAATGCATATGCAAACTGAACTGGCTACCTTATGGGATTGTCTGGGGCAGATACCCGATCCG
>JAISNZ010000220.1 GCA_031275955.1 Desulfovibrio sp.
AGTGGAATCCGGCTTGCAAGTGACGGTCAGCGTCGGCGTGGCCTCCATGTGGGAGGGCTGGCAGGATGCCCTTCAGGCCAACTTGGTGGATGCCGCGGACAAGGCCATGTATCATGCCAAAAAAGGCGGCCGGAACTGCACTGTGCAGTTCACGCCGGACGACGACCCTCCTTACAGGATTGTCGGCGCAGGATCCCGCTGACCTTTCGCGCGCCGAGGCCCGATTGTGCCTAGGCCCGATTGCGCCGAGGCCCGCTTGCGCGGGGCCGAAGGCGTTCATCCCCGCCGGACGGCCTCGATCAGAACCTCCATGACGCCGCCGCAGACCATGCCGTCTTCCTCGGCGGAATCCGTCAGATCAACGGTCTTCAGGCGATAGCCCCCGTTGAGAAGAATGCCGCGCGCATCCCGCAGGATATCGGCTTCGGCGCATCCTCCCCCGATACTGCCGACAGTTCGTCCGTCAGGGTATACCGCCATTTTGGCGCCTGCTTCTCTGGGCGTGGATCCCCTGGTGGAGAGAACCGTCACCAGGGCGGCCCGATCCTCTTCCCATCCGGCCAGACATTCCAAAAGTTCCATATCCGCATACGAACCAGCCTCCGGCTGTTCGGCGGAGCGCGGGCGTTGCTCTCCCTGGCGCTTTTCCCGGATGACCTCCGCGGCTATGGCCAGGGCAATCTCCTCCGGCGTAACGGCGCCTATGGGCAGCCCGATGGGCGAATGCAGGCGCTGCAGGAGTTCCGGCGCATGCCCCTCTTCCAGCATTTGTTTGCGGACAATGGCTACCCGACGTTTTGATCCGATCATGCCGACATAACAGGGAAATTCGCCTTGAAGAACACGGCGCAGGCACTCCTGATCGTGCCTGTGCCCGCGCGTGACGATAACGACGTAATCTTTTTCGCGGATCGTAAGGCGTTGCGCCGCGTTCTCAAAATAGTCGCAGATGATTTCCTGCGCCTCGGGAAAACGGCGGCTGTTGGCAAAGGAAGGTCTGTCGTCAAAAACAGTGATCTCAAAATGCAGCAGGGCGGCAATCCTGGCCAGAGGAACCGCGATATGTCCGCAGCCGAAGATGATCAGGCGCGGTTTGGGCAAAAAGCGTTCCGTCAGAGTCCAGGTCTCCGGATGTTTTGCTTCCCGGATCAGATCCGGGCCATTGCCGCAGGCAGGCAATGCCGCGGGAGGCTTCCCGGCATACAGGGTTTTTGCCGTGCCGTCAGGACCGTACGTTGTCACGAGAACGGCCTCTTCGCCCTTTTTCAGATGCTGTACGAGTTGCCGATAGACGTTGGGCATGGGCTTTTCCTCCATGGCGCGCGGGCGAGGGGATTTGCGCAAGGTCAGCGCCGCTGTTCCAGAAATTGCAGCCGCAGCCGCAGATCTTGGGAAGCGGCCCGAAGATCCTTCCGGGCAATGGCCGTCACTTGTTCGGGAGAGTATGTCTTCCAGAGTTTCACCAGGTTGCCGGCTACATTGGCCTGCTGTTCCGGGGTGATGCCTGTGACCATGTTGTTGCGCTTGATATGGCGCACGGCCAGATAACCTTGATAGGCGGGGAGAACGCCCTTGTCGGCGGAACGCAGATCCCGTTCGAAATCATCAAACTGGGAAGGGGAGAAACGCAGGTCGAAGCCCCCGATTGTTTCCCTGGATTGTCTGGTCAGCAGGTGACAGCACCCTGTGACCGAGACGCACGGCCGCAGATAGGAATATTGCCCGAAATCCGCCCCCCGGATATAGTCATTGAGTACATTGTTGCCCGGATGAGTACCGGTGCGGAGAGTTTCATCCTGGAGATCAAAATGCAGATCCGCGCTCTGAATGGTGAGGGGAGCGGCTTTTTCCACCACCCGGCAACCGATGATGCCGGCCTGCGGGTAGGCTTTCAGGGCGGCGCCGAAATATTCCAGCCAGTCCGGCGGCACCAGGGCATCATCATCCAGAAAAACGGCCCAATCGCTGTCCCTGACCCTTTCGTGCGCCAAAAGCCAGTTGCGGGCCGCCGGAGCGCCGATGTTCACAGGCAGGGAGATCACCTCCGCGGCGTCCCCCATCCTGCGGGCGAAGGCGCGGAGAAGAATGGAAGTGCCGTCGCTGCTGCCGTTGTCCAAGGCCAGGACCCGGGCTGACCCCAGACGGGATTGGGCAAGGGAGTCCAGCGTTTGCCGCAGATCCGCCTCATGGTTCCAGGAATACAGCAGGATATGGCCCTTTCCCGGTGGGATGTCTCCGGGCAGATCCCGTCCTTGCAGGCAATCGGTGAGCCGGAGGATCAGGTTGATCTGCCAGGGGCGGCGGGCAAGGGCGCGCTGCCACATGCCGGCGGCTTTTTCCCGCTGCCCCAGCCGGCGCAGGCATTCGCCCAGACGGATTTCCAGACCAGGCAACGGCATCCGGGATAAGGCCGCCTCGTACCCTGCCGCTGCCTGATCCCAATCCCGGCGGGAGAAATGCCAATCCGCCCGCAGAATGCGGGCGACGGGTTCGGGCAGGGCGCAGGAGGCAAGCCAGGGCTCATACCAGTCTCCTTCTCCCAGGTGAATCCCCAGCCGCCGGGCCGGTCCCAGCCAAAAGAGCGGATCTTTTTCCCTGTGTCGCTTTTCATCCAGAAACGCTTGCAGGGCCTGAATATTCCGCTTGGCCAAAAGCCGCTCCGCCTCTTTGCCGTCCTCGGGGGAGGCCGGTGCGGCGGATGCCAGACGGGCGGCAAAGGCGGCCGCCTCCGGCGGCAGAAAAGGAATCTGTTTCTGAACCTGCGACAGGGCGGAAGCGGCCTGAGGGTCCAGAAAGGTGGACTCAAAGGCGCACAGAACCATGTCGGCAAAAACAGGGGCCAGGATTTCCCGCCTGGATGGAGCCGTCATTGCCCCCAGATGGTCCTGGGCCAGGCGCAGGAGAAGGGAGGGATCGTCGGCCGGGAAAAGAAGCCGTTTATGCAGGGCCGGGGGCAGGGCGGCCCAGACAGCCGCGACGGGCGAGGCGGCGGCAATCACGGGCGTTCAGCGGGAAGAGTTCTTGAGAGTGCGGATCAGGAGTTCCAGTTTGTTAGGTCCCCCCGGCACAGGAGAGGCGGGATAGAGGAGGGCGGACATGTAAAAAACGGAATCCAGGGACAGCGCCTCGCGTCCCCTGTGCGCGAAGCGGTTCAGGGCGGGCTCGATCCTGGCCCGCAGATCGGCGGGAGCGTCCGCGAGACAGGCGGCCAGGGCTTCCGGCAATCCGGCGACGAAGAGGGCCTTTTCCCGCATCCGCCGGCGGTAGGCGTCCTCGTTCTTTTCTTCATACAGGGCGGTCTTTGCCTCCTGTTCCAGTCGGGCGATATGCGCGACGGCTTCCTCAAGCCGGGCAATGACGGCGGCGCTGTCCTGCGGAGATGGCGCGATCATGGCACTTCCTCATTTATTCATAATATTGAGAAATTCCGCATTGTTTTTGGAACCGCGCATCTTGTCCAGAAGGAATTCCATGCTGTCGATGGGCCCCATGGGGGAGAGAATTTTCCGCAGAATCCAAACCCGGTTCAGGGTTTCATCGGACATGAGGAGTTCTTCCTTGCGTGTGCCGGTACGGTTGATATCAATGGCCGGGAAAACGCGCTTGTCGGAAAGGTGGCGATCCAGATAGATTTCCATGTTGCCTGTCCCTTTGAATTCTTCAAAGATGACTTCATCCATGCGAGATCCAGTATCGATAAGCGCAGTAGCGATAATCGTCAGGCTGCCGCCCTCCTCCAGGTTGCGGGCCGCGCCGAAAAACCGTTTGGGGCGCTGCAGGGCGTTGGCGTCCAGGCCGCCGGTCAGGACACGGCCGGATGAAGGGGTCACCGCGTTATAGGCCCGTCCCAGACGGGTAATGGAATCCAGGAGGATGACCACATCGCGCTTGCGTTCCACCAGGCGCTTGGCCTTTTCCATGACCATTTCACAGACCTGCACATGGCGCTGGGGCGGTTCGTCAAAGGTGGAGGAGATGACCTCGGCGTTCTGGACCGTGCGTTCCATATCCGTTACTTCCTCCGGTCGTTCATCAATGAGCAAGACGATGAGATAGACCTCGGGATTGTTAGCGTTGATGGCGTTGGCCATGGTTTGCAGGAGAATGGTCTTGCCGGTGCGGGGGGGAGCGACGATAAGGCCGCGCTGGCCGCAGCCTACGGGAGCCATGAGATCAATGACCCGGCCGGAAAGGGATTTTTCCCCGTTTTCCATGCACAGGCGGCGATTTGGATAGATGGGGGTTAGGTTGTCGAAAAGGACAAGGTTTTTGGCGTTGGCCGGCTGCTCAAACCCGATTTCGTTGACCTTGAGCAGGGCAAAATACCGTTCTCCCTCCTTGGGAGGCCGAATCTGACCGGAGACGACATCGCCCTTTCTGAGGGCAAAGCGCCGGATTTGGGAAGGCGAGACATAGATGTCGTCCGGTCCAGGCATATAGCTGCACAGGGGAGAACGCAGGAAACCGAAACCATCGGGGAGGATTTCCAGAACTCCATCGCCGAAGATGGAACCATTCTGGGAGGCGCAGTTTTGCAGCAGGGCGAAAATTAGCTCCTGCTTGCGCATGCCGCTGGCATTTTCTATCTCGCAACTTTCAGCGAGATTCATCAGATCGAGCATGCTCTGGATTTTGAGCTCCGAGAGATTCATGCCGGGTTCTTCACCAACGGTTTCAGAGCTGACTTTTTTTTTCCGCATAATGAGGTGGCGTGGTTGGGGTTGATCGGTTCTGACGCGGGGGGCGCGGCATTTCCGGATATGGCGGCCTCATACGGTAGAACCGGGCGCGGCGCGCGAAGCTTGTGGGAAACATCGCGATGCAGGGAACGCCTCAGGACCTGGCATGAGATGGGTGCATGATCTTCCGAAAAAGTGGGGGGAGGCCTTGTTTTTCCATCCGGTTCGCCGTACCTACCGCAGACATATGTTTTTTGGCAAGCAAATAATGCCCGTTCAGGGATTTTGTCCTTCAGCGGAGAGCGGTTCCTTGATCAGCACATCGGCATAGTAGCTTTCGATTTCCGCCTTGATGTCCCGCGCCTCGCGGCGCACGACAGGGGAAAGCTCGGAGGTGATCAGGCCCATGGCCTGCTCCAGCAGACGGCGTTCGCCAAAGGACAGTTCCTTTTCCCCGCTGATGAAAAGGAGTTCTTTGAGCACATACCCCACATCCAGCAGGGATGGGCTTTTCAACCGTTCGGAATATTCCCTGTACCGGCGGTTCCAGTTCTGGCTGGCGTAGCCGGTAAGGCCGCTGCGGTTCCGCAGGGAGGCAAGCACGGTATGTGCTTCGCTCGGCGTACACAAGCCGCGCAGACCGACAGTCTTTGTATTGTTAACCGGGAGCATCACCGTTACATTATTCGTGAAGATACGAATAATATAGAATTCAACGGTTTGTCCGCCAATTTGCTGCTGTTCCAAGCGTTCGATGCGACCGACTCCCTGGGCCGGGTATACCACAAACTGTTCGGGCGAGAACACGCATATACTCCTTGAAACGGCGCGGTCATGCGAAACGCGATGTCCACAAAAGGAGGGAGGGCACGATTCGTTCGCTGAACAGGGAGGTGACCGCGTACGGCGGATAAAAACAAGGAGAAGGGACGACGCAATGTTCGCTTACTCTACAGATCTTTCAAAGAAAGGTCCAGCGGAAATCTTCATGGCGCAGGACAGGCGGAACAACCGGATCAGGCCGGGGCAACGGCAAAGGCATGACAAAAAATCCTGGCGGCTTCCGGCCCCTTTTCCATATAGAGCAGGATTCCGCGCAGGGCTCCTTCAACGGCGGCGGCCGCAAGGTCTTTTTCCTGGGGGGGGAAGCGGGAGAGGACATATTCCACCGCCGGCGCCCTTTTGCCGATGCCCATGCGCAGGCGGTAAAAATCCGGCGTTCCGAGCATTTGCTGGATGGATTTCAAGCCGTTGTGTCCCGCGGTGCCGCCTCCTTTTTTCAGGCGCAGGCGGCCCAGGGGCAGATCCAGCTCATCATGGAGGATCAGGAGTTCCTCCGGCCCCAGATGATAATAGGCAACAAGGCGTTGCACGGCTTCGCCGCTGGCGTTCATGTAAGTGAGCGGAATGGCGGCGAGCCAGGTTTCCTCTGCCCGCAGGGAACAGCGCCAGAGCGCATAGGGATCGTGAATTCTGGAGATCCTCTCCGCTGTCCCCTCCTGTTGCGCAAAGGCCAGAAGGGCGCGCAGGGCCATGCAGCCGAAATTATGGCGGGTCCCTTCATATTCCCGGCCCGGATTCCCGAGGCCGACAATGACTCCTCGCACCTGCAATGCGCTTCTCCTGAACGGAAGACATCCGGCCTTTGCCGGGCCTTCGAGAACTGCTCTATGGCATTTTACGCTTGAAACAGTTCGCTTACGGTCAGCCGGCCTGCTCCTGTTTAGCTGTAAGAATTTGCAGGCAAATCCTTGCAGAGCAAATTACACATTTTCAATGGTAATTTGCTAGCTGCCGCTCCCGGCCTCTTCCCCGGTTTCCTTGTCGCCGCTTGGCGTAATGACCATGACAAGCAGATAATTATCGTCATACTGGGCGCGCACCCCTTCCGGCATCTGCAAATCGGCGATGCGCAGGCCCTGGCCCAGATCAAGATCCGCTATTTCCACCTGGATTTTCTGGGGCAGAGAGGCGGGTTTGCTGAGGACCTCAATCTGTTCGCGGTATACTTCCAGAGCCCCCCCCAGCTTGGTGCCTTTGGCCGTACCAATGAATTCCAGGGGCACACGGACCTTGAGTTCCCTGTCAAGATCCACGCCGTAAAAATCGGCGTGCTGCAAACGCTTTTTGGTCGGATAATATTCCGTATCCCACAGGAGGCAGGGATAGAGGGAGCGGACGCCGTTTTCCTCCACTTCCAGGTCGAAGACCGTGGTCCGGCCGGCAGCCGCCACCAGTTTGACCAGGGCGGCTTCTTTCACTTGCAGGGGAATATTCAGGCCGGCGGCATTGTAAAAAACGGCCGGGGTGAGGCCTTGGGCGCGCAGGCGGCGGTTGGCGTTTTTCCCTGTGACGGCGCGGACCATTGCGGGAAGCGTAATACGTGCGGACATGTCTTCTCCTTGCAATCCTCAGCCATGAC
>JAISNZ010000228.1 GCA_031275955.1 Desulfovibrio sp.
ATGCTGGGCGTGGCCCGGATGAAAAGGCCGGAGGAGCGGAAGGAAAAGGCCGCGCTCCGGCCCCGGCCCGCGCCGCGTCCGGGGGGGCTGTCCGTGCAGGACAGGCTGGCGGGGTTGAGGAGGTGAGCGTGAAGGGCAAGACCGAAAGCGACAATCCCCGCCTCCTGAACTGGCGGCAGGTCTGCAAGCTGCTTGGTTGCAAGCGCACCCATTTTTATCAGCTCGTTAACAGCGGGCGGCTTCCAGCCGTGCGCGTCGGCAAGCTGCGGGGAGTCAGGGTTGAGGAAGACGCGGTACGCCGTTTTTTAGCCGCATGCGCGCTCAAAAATGCCTTGTAAAGGGGTTTTTGCGGAAAAAATGAATTTTTTGTTCGCCATGTCCGCCATGTCCGCCATGTCCGCGACAAGGGCTTTTTTTCCGTGCTATGCCTTGGCGCATGGCACCGATCACATCCACATCAATCTGGACCCGCGCGGAACTGCTTGAGCAGGTCGCCCTGTACAAAAAGGCGCTGCTGAAATGCGCCTCCGGCTCCTCCTACACCATCGGCTCCCGTTCCCTGACCCGGCAGGATCTGCCGGAAATCCGCTCCCACCTGTCCTGGCTGGCCAGTGAGCTGGCGGCCCTGGAGGGCAGGCGCGGGCCCCTGCTGGTGCAGGGCCGCGTCAATTACGGAGGGCGGCGTTCATGAATCCCATCCGCAAAGTCCTGGCCCTGTTCGGCCTGGCATCCGGACTGTCCGGCGCGTCCGCTCCCGTCCGGCAGGCCCAGGCCCCGTCCGGTCCTTCCCTGGAGGCCGGATCCTACCGGGGTTCCATCAAGAACTATCACCCCGCCCGCGTTCTGGGCAGAGAGCATCGCGCCTGGGAACGCACCCTCGGCTTGGCCCGGGTGGAAGACCTGTACGCCAATGACGGCATCGCCAGGAGCGGGGTCAACTCCATCGCCACCAACGTCATCGGCGCGGGCCTGCGGCCGCAGAGCGTCATCGCCTACAAGATGCTGGGCCTGCCCCGCGAGGCCGTGCGGGATCTGCAGGAGCGCATGGAATGGCTGTGGGAGGAATGGTGCCATGAGGCCCATTACCGCGAGCAGATGCATTTCGTGGACCTGCAGATGCTCGGCCTGCGCTCGCTCATCCGGGCCGGGGAGGTGCTGCACATGCCGGTCATGGAGGAGCGGCCGGGCTGCCGCTTCGCCCTGCGCATACAGGATATTCTCCCCTCCCGCCTGCGCACGCCCTGGGACATGCAACACAACCCCCTGATCCATGACGGGGTGGAAGTGAGCGGAACGGGAGTGCCCGTGGCCTACTGGATCGCGGACCCGGAACCATCGGCCGTGGTCCTGGACGAAGCGTCCTTCGGCAGCGCGTCCTTCCGGCGCGTTCCGGCCCATGTGGGACACCGGCGCGGCATATTCCATATTTTCCGGCCGGGCCGGGAAGAGGAATTCCGGGGCGTGTCCTGCCTGGCGGCGGCGCTGAAATTCTTCCGCCACCTGAACGACGCCATCGATTACGAACTCATGGCCCAGGTGCTGGCCGCCTCGTTCCCCGTGTTCATCGCTCTGGAGGGCGGCGCCACCTATCAGCCTCCTGGGCTGAATGAGGAAGCGGGCGGGGACGGGGAAAAGGTCTACTACCAGAACCTGGAATTCGGCCAGATCATGTACGGCAACAAGGGGGAGAAACCCGAGGTGCTGGAGAGCAAGCGCCCCTCGCAGAACTTCCTCAGCTTCTGCGACCTGATCCTGCGCATCACGGCCTCCTCGCTGGAAATTCCCTACGAGGAGCTGACCA
This sequence comes from Desulfovibrio sp., assembly GCA_031275955.1. Taxonomy (GTDB): domain Bacteria; phylum Desulfobacterota; class Desulfovibrionia; order Desulfovibrionales; family Desulfovibrionaceae; genus Frigididesulfovibrio. The sequence continues at coordinate 1,802 of JAISNZ010000228.1, forward strand.
AGGATTTTTCCAAGACCACCTATTCCTCGGAAGGGGAAGCCGTAAAAACCTACAGCGTGGACTTCAAGCGCCCGGCATCCCATAACGTGGTCCTCTCCGGGGACGCGTTCTGGACCAGCCCGGCCTCCTCCCTGATCCTCTCCGTCGAGAGCGCGGGCGCTCTGATCCAGGAGGACACCGGAGGCCTGGCTCCCACGGATCTCATCCTGGGCAAGAACTGCCTGATGCCGTTCCTGCGCCACCAGGACGTCAAGGACAACCTGGACAACCGGCGCGTGGAAATCGGGCAGATGTCGCCCCGGGTGCTGGCCAAGCTCAAGGGCGTCTGGAACGGCCTGAACATCTGGTACGACGCCTCCAGTTACGTGGATGTGGAGGGCGAGAGCAAATACTACCTGGACCCCAACTGCGCCTTGCTGCTGGCCCGCGATGCCGAAAGCGTGATCGAGTACGGCCTGCCGGTGGACATCAAGTGCCAGGGTCCGACCGCCATATTCTCGAAGAGCTTTGAGCAGGACGATCCCTCCGGGGTGTTCACCATCGCGGAATCCCGGCCCCTGCCCGTTACCCGCCATGTGGGCTGGACGGTCAAAATCCGGGCTCTGGCCGCATAGGGGGGCGTTATGACAAAAGCGAAAAGCGTCATGGTCATGTTGCGCTGCACCTATGACAACGGCGTGTCGCACGGTCCGGGCGAGGTGATTTCCCTGGACGGGGACGAAGCGGCCCGCTTGATCGCGGCCGGTCATGCGGAAAAGGCGGCGGACCCTGTTCAGGAAAAGCTGAAGGTTCCGGTTGCGGAAAGGAAAGGCGGCGGAAGTCCGGCAGGCGACGGAGACGAACGCAGCGGAACGAAGGCGGCGAAAGATGCAAAGAAGGCGGAAAGTGCCCCAGCAAAGGCGCCTGAAGATGAGATTTCCGGAGGCGAGGCCGATGACGGGCAAACAAAATCAGGAGATGCTAATGTCGAAAAAATTCACATTTGACGACATCGCCTCCGCCGCCGCGACGCTCGGTCTTGAGCCGTGCGCGGTCAAGGCGGTAGTCGAGGTGGAGTCGGGCGGCAGCGGTTTTTTGCCGGACGGCCGGGTGAAAATTTTGTTCGAGGGACACGTTTTTTTCCGTGAGCTGTCAAAACGGAATATGATTACGCACGATAATCAGCCCCTATTCAAGATGCATGGAATATGAGATACTTTTTGAAACCAAGGAGTTGATGATGCCTCGTAATCCAGTCCAGTTTCAAAAAGGGATGAGTGA
>JAISNZ010000036.1 GCA_031275955.1 Desulfovibrio sp.
CCGCGTTCCGTTTCCATCGTGCGGGGCGTTCTGGTGGCCTCGGCCAGCGGAAGGTAGTCCTTTTCCCAAAACTCGGAAAAGGTGACTTCGTCCTTTTCTTTGGCGCGTTGCTCTTTTTCAGCGGCGGCGGCTTGCCTTTCATTTTCTTCCCGTATGCCAGAGAGGGATTTGGGACCGGTACCCTTTTTGATATTGTCGCGGATGGCGCTCAACATCTTGAACGCCTTTTCCGCGCTCATTTCCTCGGAGGCCCACCCCGCGACTTCTTCTTTGTCCTTGCCGTCCACTTTGTAGCGGATGGAAAAGCAGCGGTCAGGGCGGACACCATGCTTGCGTGTCGCGTGTTCCCGGTAACGGACGCCTAAAAAATTCGTTTTTATCCAGGTAACCGCCATGGAAGCCCCTCCTCACATAGACCCACGCCTTTTCGAGGTGAGGGCCGTATTTCTTATCCCGCTCTTATCCCGCTAATTTTGATGAAATGATGGGATGAAGTGTGCCGGTATGTGAAGATAAACTTCCGCTAAATAGCCTTGACTGTCAAGGGAATAAAGGGTAAATCTGAGGTCAAGTGACGTAGCATGGAAATGGCGAAAACACTAAGAGCACCGTCTTCACACGGCGGGGGCCACAGGTTCAAGTCCTGTACTGCCCACCAGGAATATCAATGGGTTACGAGAAATTTTCGTAACCCCTTTTTTATTATGCAGTCGTCCAGCCCCGCTATAGCCCCGCTCTTTTTGTACCACGCCAGTTATCTCTGACTTCAGGCGAGCCGGGATTTAGCGGGACTTACCGGGATATGGTGGGACGGGAGAGCAAGGGAGAGAAGGGAATCCGGGAAGAACATCCGACAAATCGGATCGAATAATCAATGTCTCTAAACGCCACTTAAAAATCTGTCAATCCCTCCTAAAACCATCTAAACGCCGGTTACTTTTGACGCCAGTCTTTGACCTGGCGTCAGGCAAGTTGAGAATGAAGGAAGCCCCGGAGACATGATCCGGGGCTCTTGTTTTCGCAGGGTTACATGCTCCTGCTCGCCCATCCGGCGAGGCGGCAAAGATGGAGGTGCGCCTTGCCGATAGTGTCTCGCCGCGCGGGCTAGCCCTCACGGCACCACCAGACAGCGCGGCCGAGGATGCGCACGGCATCCGCCATATCGCCGCGAGTGTCGATCTCAAAGGGCGGGTAGTCCGGATTGATGCTCTTCAGAATCACCTTGCCTGGCACGGCGAAAACCCGCTTCAAAAACACCATATCCTCCACGCCAGTTGCGTAGATTTTATCCGGAAGCAAGTCGGTCTGAGCCTGATCTATCAGCACCAGATCGCCATCCTTGATCTCCGGCTCCATACTGTCCCCTGAGACGTACATCAGCACCATCCGGTTTGGCCGCCCTTTACGCGCCAAGAAGCTATACGGAAAAGAATAGCTTGTTTGCGTGTCTCCTGCGGTTTCAAAGCTCCCATGCCCAGCAGATAAACGCGCTTCCACCAGGGGAATAGTAATTATTTCTGCCTCGCTCTGATTGTCATTTGAAAGTAATGGCGCAGGCAGCTTACCCCCTTGTCGCATGGAACCAATACCGAGCAATAGCCATTGAGGGTCTACACCAAAAACAGAGCATATTCTTTCAGCTACACCCACATCTGGAGATGAATCTCCACGTTCGTAGCGCCCCAGCGAATTTTTGTGAACCCCAAGTTGCTGGGCAAATTCTTCCTGGGAGAGTTTGCCACGGACGAGTTTTATCCGGCCAGCGATGTCCAAGTTAAGACTCCAAAGATCGACGTGAAGATCGACGCACCCAAAATCAATAACACATTGTATTTTAATGAAAAATATAAAAATAACATTTTTTGAACTCAGACATAAAAATAGGGTTGACTTGGGACAAAAAATGAAGCACAAAGGGTTTGCGAGTGGTTAAAACTTGAACTTAAGCCTGAGTATAAAACTCCTCGCGCCGGAGGGCAATGCCGCTGACCCCGGTTTTTTCGGACGGAAGCGGCGACCCGGAACCTGAAACTGGACGAAAGACGGAGGAAGTTATGACAAAGAGCATGACCATCTTTTGCGGCTGCTACAAAAGCAAGTCCAGCGCGGCCCGCGCCATGCGCACCTGGGTCGGCAACAAGATCGACGTATCCTTCCCCGGCATATCCGACCGTTTCGAGACCAGCATCGTGCTGCGCAAAGACATGCTCGCGGTCACGCAGTTTCAAGGGGACCATAAGTTTCAGGGCCTCTGGGGCTTCGACATCACCTATACCTCTTCGGATCTGCTGTGCGTGATCCTGGGCGATGACGGATTCCCCAAGAATGTTCCTTACGCAGAGGTTGCGCACTGGATTTCCGCGACCGAGCCATGCGTAAAAACGCCGCGCGGCACCTTCCCCGTCCGTTTCGATTCCCTGGATGAGGCATTCGCGGCCGGTTACAAATTTTGGTTCAGACATAACGACGGCACCATCATCGTCGAAGATCGATACCGGGCTTGCGGTGTGCGGGCACCAAAAGCGGCATAGGCCATGAGCCAGGTTTCCCTGTTCGATTCCGCCCCAAGCGCGGGCACGACAGCCGGACTTGCCGGCGTCATGCCCGCCGTCCGGGCGATCATGAACCGGGTGGCGGGAGAATACGAGCCGGGCCGAAAGATGCTGGCGGACGCCATTTCAGCGGTGGCCAGGCGGGAGGGAATCTCGCTCACCCCCAAGGGAGGCAAGAATTTGACCCCTGATCAGTTGGACAAATTTTTACAGCCGGGGGACCGGGAACACGAGCCCACGCTGAAGTTCATTCTCTGCTTTTGCCTTGCCACCTGCGACTACTCAGCGTTGGAACCGCTTTGGAAAACTTTCCGACTGGTGCTCATCCCGGCAGATGAAGTGCGTTTCCTTGAATTTGGGAAAAGTTGTGATGCCCTGAAAAAGGCCAAAGAGCATCATCAAAAGATGAGGTCAAGACTATGACCCCGGAAGTTCGCAAGCGGCTCGGCGCACAGCGCGCCCAAGTTTCATACATCATTGCCCATGAGATGCGCCAACGCGGCTATACTTACTCATCTTTGGCGCGCAGGCTTGGATGCAGCGTTGTAAACGTCTCTACGACGATCAACGGGAGAATTCACAGCCCGATAGTCCTTGATGCCCTGCGAGCGATTGGGGTGCCGGAGATATACCTTTTTGATCCGCGCAATATAGAGATGTCCAATCCCCCTGTCAGACAACCTGCAGGTGGTATGACGGCATGAATGCCGTCAAGGAGGCGGCAAGATGACAGGCGCATCGTTTATTCCACCGGAAAAAATTTGTCCAGCGTCCAACCCGCAGGGGCTTTTTCGGGCCAAACAATGCGCGGCGTATATCCCTCAATATTCAGACGTTCTCCGTCTTGATAATCGGATACGCCGGCTTCTGCAAAGCAACGACCTGAGTTTCTATCGGGGATCATTCCTGTGCTCCATGATGAGCCAGGTGCAGGCATTAAAAATAAGCGGTCATGTTCGCTGCGCTGGGAAATTATTACATCGTTGTATAGCTGTAGCGATGCTATAAAAAGACGCCATGCTGTAGATCTATTTATTCTTCCGTTATAAATTTGAAGTTTCGAAATATCGTTTGCCATATAACTATACCAAGAATGCCTAATGTTTATATTTTTTACGCCTCGACGGGTAGAATGTAGTAGAGATATTTCATAAAAAATATTCTCATTTACTAATGAAAAAAATGGATGATATGTATGCCAAATTATCCTTGGATAACACTCAATTATTGCTGTATGATAGGCGAAAAAAGCTATCCCATACAACTTATGCTTAAACATAATTTTCCAAAGTTTATATGGAACATTGTGATCAAATATTATGGTACTCCCAGATGTTTTTTTGAAGAGCAATATCGGGCATAAGGAAAAAGAGTATGGATATTTGCTGTGTGAAAATTTTAACACCCTGTCATATAGAGGGTAGTAATTTTTACGATACGTATAGGCAGTATCATTAAAAGGCATTTCCGGCTCCTTTGGCCCGGACGGTCCGGGGCAGAGGTGAGGTAGAGGACATGGCCACCCTACCAAGGGGGCCGGAAACTTACAACGGCGGCAGACATGACGGTCAAGGATGCCTACACGACAAAAGAACTTGCTCTAATGCTGGGCATTACAGAGCGTTCAGTTGTGCGTAAAGCCGCCTCGGAAAACTGGCTCTCCCGCCCACGCCCCGGCCGCGGCGGGGGCAATGTCTGGCTACTGTCCTCCATGCCACCCGCGACCCGTCTGGCCGTGGCATCGGGTCTGGTGGCACAAGTGGCTGCCGAGGCGCAGTCGCCTCCAGTTCCGATACCGGCCCGGACACCATCCAATCTGCCCGCATCCAAGCAGAATCGGGCCGCGTCCCGGTCCATGCTGGTGCAGATGGCCAAAAATTTTGTTTCGGCACAGCTCACCCTGCCGCTTACCTCCGCCTACGAGCTTTTTGCCATGCGTTACAACGCCGGAGACCTTCCCGCGCCGGACTGGGTCCGGGGATTGGTGCCGCGCCTGAGCCGGGCGTCGCTGCTGAACTGGGGCCGCACCCTGGCGGCGGCCGGTCCGGAAGCTCTGGGGGGCAAACACGGTCTGCACCGCATCGGCAAGGGGGCCATTGATCAGCCCTACGTCTACAGCTTCATCCTCGCGCATATCTATAGATACCCCCATGCCGGGGCGTCGCAGATTCACAAGGGCCTCAAAGCCCGGCTCGCCCTGCAGGAGCGGCCGGAAAAGCTCCCCTCCCTGCGGCGTCTGCAGGCGTGGTACCAGGGCTGGACGGAGCAGCACCGTGAGCTTTTCGGGTTTATCCGCAACCCCGATCAGTGGCGGAGCAAATTCCGGGCCGCCTTCGGGGACGCGGCCGCGCTGGTGGACAGCGTCAATGCCGAGTGGGAGATGGATTCCACCCCGGCCGATCTGATCCTCTCCGACAAGCGTCGCCATACCATCGTCGGCAACATCGACGTTTATACGCGCCGGGTTGTTTTCCACGTCTCCCGCACATCTTCCAGCCACGCCGTGGGCACATGCCTGCGCAAGGGCATTGAGTCCTGGGGCGTGCCGGAGACGGTGCGCTCGGATAACGGGGCGGATTACGTCTCCCGGCATATTGAGCGGGTCATGCTCGAGCTGGGCATTTATCACGACCTGTGCACGCCCTTCAGCCCGGAGGAAAAACCCTTTGTGGAGCGGGTCTTTAAGTCGTTTTTGCATGACTGCATGGAGCTTTTACAGGGGTATGTCGGGCACAATGTTTCCGAGCGCAAGGCGCTGGAGGCGCGAAAGTCCTTCGCCCAGAGGATGATGACCAAAGACGCCAGGGTAGAGCTGAATTTGAGCGCCGAGGAGTTGCAGGCCGTCTGCGACCGTTGGGCGAATGACACCTACCTGCACGCCAGGCACTCCCGGCTCGGCTGCTCGCCTTACGAGCAGGCGCGCGCCTATGACGGGCCGATCCGACGGGTAAAAAATCCGGAAGCCCTGCGCCTGCTCTGCCTGCCCCTGGCGGACGGGGACGGCACCAGGGTCGTCGGCAAGAAGGGCATCCACCTGTTCGGCGACCACTACCGCGCTGAGAAGCTGGGCCTGCATGTGGGCAAGCAAGTGCTGGTGCGGGTGGATGATGAGGACCGCCGCCAGATCCACGTCTATAACCTGGACGGCGATGAATTCATTTGCACGGCCCGGGGCGTGCGGCAAAGCGGGATGAAGCCGGCCGAGATCCGGAACATGGCCGTATCCGCCAAGCGGCTCCAGAAAGAACGGCTGTCCGCGGGCGTGGGGGTCATGAAAGAGGCCGCCAAAACCGCGCGGGTGGAAGAGATCGCCTATGAGCGGATGAAGGCGGATGAGCTGCGCGCCCGGCAGATCGAGAAAGATCAGCCCCTGCGGGCCGAGCTTATGGACATCCACGCTACCCCGGGACTTGAGGCCGCGCTGGAAGCGGCGCGCAAACCGGACTACACGCCCGCGCCCATGACGGAAGAAGAGCGCGCGGCGCATGAAAAATACAAGGATGCTTTTGCCCGGGCCCTGGCCGACAGGTTGACGACGGCCACGCCGGAGATGCCGGAAGAAAGATATCTGCGTTATCTGGATTTTAAGGCCGACTATGAGGCCAACTTACGAGACGGCGCTACACTGCAATACCCGCCTGAAAGCTATAGATGGATGAACAACTACGAATCCACGCCGGAATGCCGCACCCAGAAAAGTTTGCATGATATGTACGGTGAAAATCGCCTGAAGCAAATTAGAGCAATGGTGGCCAGGGCCAGAACAGGAACGGGAGGATAAAAAGATGACGATTGTGCCGGAGAACAGCGGGAAAGGCGTTGTGCCGACCCGGAATGTGTACCTGCTCATGGAGCTTGTGGACCGGGTGAAAGGCCGAGGATTCGGTCTGCCCGGCATGGGGACCTTCTATGGACCCAGCGGCTGGGGCAAGTCCTCCGCCGTGATCCATTGCGCGCTGTCCTCACATCGATCCTACTACGTCCAGATGAAGTCGCTCTGGTCGCGCAAGTCCCTGCTGGAAATGATCCTGGCGGAAATGAGCATTGTCCCGGCGAGGACCATGCCGCCCATGCTTGAGCAGATCGGCAAACAGCTTGCGCAGTCCGGGCGCCCGCTGATCATTGATGAGGCGGATTACATCGTCAAGAAGGGCATGATCGAGGTGGTCCGGGACATTTACGAGGTCTCCCAAGGCACGGTGATCCTGGTGGGCGAGGAAAACTTGCCCGGGCACCTGGAAGCCATAGAGCGGGTGCACGGGCGGATGCTGGACTGGGTGGCTGCCCAGCCCGCGGATATGGACGATGCCAAAATGTTTGCCGGTCAACTTTGCCCTGGCGTGGTCGTGGCGGATGATCTGCTGGAGCGTTTTGTGGAGGCCGCGCGCGGATCGGCGCGCTACCTCTGCAACAACCTGAATCGTCTGGCTGAATTTTGCCGGTTACAGAACCGCTCCGAGATTGCGGCCCAGGATTATTCCGCCCCGTTGTTTACGGGCAAGGCGCCCGAAGGGAGGAAGCTGTGAGCCGGCATGCGGTTTCAGAATTGGCGGCGGCCACGGGCGGCAAGTCCTGGGGGCGGCGGGCGGTCTGGGCGGCCGTAAGGGAACTGCAGGCATTTACCCGGCCTCAGCTGCGCATGGCCGTGCCCCACGTCAGCGCCGGCATTGTGGACGCCTATCTCAGCGCCCTGATCCGGGGCGGGTACATCAAGCCGGGCGAGAAGGTCCGGGCCTCGACCCAGGGAGGCGGCGACCGTCTGCGGCAGTATCTGCTTATCCGGGACATCGGGGTGGACGCCCCGCGCCTGCGCCGGGACGGAAAGCCCCTGCCGCCCACAGGCCAACAGAATATGTGGACGGTGATCAAGATTGAGGGCTGGTTCTCCGTGCCCGGGCTGGCCGCGGCCGCGAGCACGGCGGAGACGCCGGTCCTGCCGAGCACGGCGGCCGTGTATGTGCGGCACCTCCTCGCGGCCGGCTATCTGGAGCAGCGCTGTGACCGCTATCGGCTGATCTCCAATACCGGCGGCTACGCGCCGATGATCCAGCGGACCAAGGTGGTCTTTGATCCCAACCTCAACCGGGTGGTCTGGCATGACCAGATCAGGGACATGGGCTGATGGGCGGGGCAATGGAAAAAGCCCGGGCCGCCTGGGGCGAGACGCCGGAGTGGGTGCGGCTGCTGGCGGAGGAGTGCGACCGCACCTCCATGCGCCAGACGGCGGCCAGGATCGGGGTCAGCGCCGCCTTCATCTCCCTGGCCCTGAACAGGCGGCGGGAAAATCTGGATTTCGTGCGGGCGCGGGCGGAGCGGGAACTGATAACCATCCGCGTCACCTGCCCGGTACTGGGGGAGATCAGCGGGGCCGACTGCGCGCGGGAGCGAAGCGCGCCCTTTTCCGGCGCGAACCCGGTACGGGTCCGGCTGTACGCGGCTTGCAGGAATGGATGTGAACACTACAACGACAAGGAGAAAGAGTCATGCTGAAGGAAGACATCAGCAGCGCGGCCAGCGCCCTTTCGGGTCTGGCCGGCAAGGTGGACGGGGATGCCTGGGAGACGATCCGCAATGTGCGGAGCAACCTCTTCTCCCTGGCGGAGCAGGCGGGCGCCCTGGAAGAGCATGCGGTGATCCATCTGGAAAATCCCCTTCCGGCTTTTGGGGAGGCGGTATGAGCAAGCGCGTCAAGCCCGCCGTCGGCGTTGTCCCCGCCATCCACACCCTGGACGAAGCGGACACCCTCCTGGCGGAGATCGCCGGGCTCAAGCGCTCCATCTCCCTGATTACCCTTGGCGCGGAGGAGCGGATCGAGGCCGTCAAGAAGGGGGTGGCTCAGGAATGCGATCCCATCCGGGAGGAGATCGCCGCGCGGGAGGAGGCCCTGGCGCGCTTTGCGGAGTACCACAAGGGCGAGCTTTTCACCAGGCGCAAGTCCGCGCAACTGACCTTCGGCATCCTGGGTTTCCGGGCCAGCTCCAAGCTCAAGACCCTGCACAAATGGACCTGGGAGCGGGTTCTGGGCGCCCTGCGGGAAGCCGGGAAAAGATCCTGCCTCCGGATCAAGGAGGAGGTGGACAAGGAGGCACTGAAGACCCTGCCGCCGGAGCAACTGGCGGAATTCGGGGTCCGGCTGGTGACGGAGGACAGCTTTTTCTACGAGCTGGATGAGGCCCTGGTCGCTCCGGAGACGGGCGGCGAGGCGTAAACGTCAACCCCAACAGAGAAAGGAGAATCCCATGACCAGAAATGATTTGATGAGGAAACTGCATGAGGCGACGCACCTGAGCTTGGCGCAATCCCTGGAACTGCTCAACAAGCTGGGCAGCATCATCGCGGCCGAGCTGCTTCAGGGCGGTGAAGTGAGCATCCCGGAGGTGGGCAAGCTGGTGGTGAAGGAGACGCCCGCCCGCAAGGGCCGGAATCCCACGACAGGAGAGGCGATAGACATCCCGGCCGGGCAGAAGGTGGTGCTGCGGATGAGCCGGGACCTGAAGAACGCTCTGCGGGGATAATGACGCGAAACCGCCCTGCGGGGCGGTCGCCGGAGCGTGGCGGCTCCGGCCTGATGAGCAGCCGGGAGGAGGTGCGCATGAAAAAGAGCTTTTACAAAAAAGAATGCGAGTCCGCTGTAGAGGGCATTGAGGAAATGATGAAGGGCCTGCGGCCCGTTCTGGAAAGCCCTGATTTCAGGGGAGTCATCGTCGCCGTCGGCGTCCAGATGAAGGACGAGGGTTTCACCCGGTTTATGTTCGGCGGGAATATTTGGAAATCGACCGTCACGAGATTTGCGGAAAGCGTTTTGGGCATGATGAAAAAACTGAAACAACATGGCGATGGCGGCAAGAGGAAAGAGGAATCGTTTCCCGCTCCCGGCAGCACACTCATCCATTGAGATGGAGGCGACGTGTCCTGCCCGGCCCTGAAGCCCACCGCCCGCGAGATCCTCTGCCCGCGAAGGATTTTGTCCTTCACGGACAGGGCGGATCTGCTGCGCTGCCGGAACTGCCCGCGCGGGACGGCCCTTATGGAGACGGTCAGGACGCGGGTGGAGGAGCCGCCGGAAACCGAACCAGAACACATGAAGGAGGACCCAATGCCGATCCCATCCCGAAACGACATTGCCCGCAAAGCCGGCGTCAACCGCGGGAGCATGGACTACATACTCAGGGCCATGCAGGCCGGCAAGGTCACGCCGGCGACGACCAAGGTAGCCAGGGTCATGCAGCGGATGGGCGTCACTCTGGAGATGCTCACCGGCTGGGTGCCGCAAGATCCGGAACTGGAAGAAGCGCCCGGAGAGGAGATCGCCGGGGCCGGGACTCAGGAGCAAGAGATTGCTGCCGTTGAGCCGGAGCCCGAGCCGGAATCTGAGCCCGAACCGGAGCCCGAGCCGGTATCCGGGCCGGACTCCGGCATGGACATGGCCATCCATCCAGATCGGACGGCATTTGCATTCTTTCAGCCAAAGTCCCTCTTTCAGCCAAAGTCCCTCTGTCAGCCAAAGTCCCTTTCGCTTGTCCCCCTGGAAGACCTGGTGCGGGAGATCACGCGCCGGATGCCGGGATCGGAAATCACGCTGAGGCTTGCTCGCTGGGGAGAGCAAAAGTGACCCGAAACGAAGAGGTCATTTTGCGCTCTGTAAACAGCAAGGGAATTTTTCTCCCTGCTGTAAACGGTGAGCCGGGGACAAAAAAAGCCCCGCGTCCGGAGGGGAGGCGGGGCGGCTTCGGGGATTGCGGCTATTTCGCCCGCTTCATGACAAAATTTTTCTGTTTGTCGCTTTCATCGCGCAGCACCAAAGAATCCGCGTCCAGGAACTCGAAGGTCATATTTTTTCCTGTTTTTGAATTTTTGAGTACAAGGGTATTTCCGCTGTCAGAAATCACTGTGAATGCCTCGGCTGGACTCGTTTTATCGCCGATGGTCGCGGTAATCTGCTTCGCTTTGGAATCCACAACAACAGTTATGGCCATAGCTTCAAACAGTTTGCGGGCCATTCCCTGGGCCATTTCATTGTCGCCCACATCTTTCATGTCTTTCATGGTGGCGTCAATGTCCATTGTCCACTTTCCGTTGACCTTGTCCAGGTTGGGGTTACTGCTGCCGCCGCAAGAGGCGAGGACAAGGGCGAACACAAAAAGCAAAGACAGAGCGAATTTCGTTTTCACGGGGATCTCCAATGGCAAAGGTGATGTTTCAGCGTTTGTCTTTCCGCCATTTCCAAGGCGGCACGGGGTCACTGTCAGCCCACAGCCCCTTGCGGGCTTTGCGAGCGGCGGCCTGCCGGGCCTCCCATGCCGAGCAGCTCTTGCAATACTGTGGGTAGACCCAGGCGAGTCCGGCATCAAGCAGGAGTTCCTGCAAAACTCCCTTGCCGGGCACGGTGACGATGGCCACCGTGCGACCGTATCTGTCCCGGCTTTTGGCGTCAACTTCCGCCCGCTTGTAGAGCGCGATGCCGTTGACGAAGCCTTTTGCAGCCTGTCCGTAGGGTTGCCTGGACTCCGGCGCGTCAATGCCGTGCAACCGGACCTTGATCCGGTCTCCGCCTTTGGCCGGCTCCACGGTGAGCGTATCGCCGTCCGTCACGGCGACGATGCGGGCCTCCCAGGCCAGAGCCGGGGTGGCGGCAAACAGAGAGAGGAAGAAAAGCAGGCGGAGTTTTTTCATTGCGTGATGGGGAGCGCAAAATCACCTCGAAATGGGAAGGCCATTTTGCGCCCTGTAAACAGCAAGCGGTCCAGGCATGGCAGATCGGCGTAAAAAATCGCACTCCATTTTGCTCTCTGTAAACGGCAAAAAGACCTCTGTCGAGCTTTTTCCGGCCGAGGAATGGCCGGATCAGCCGGGCGGGGACGACCTCTATCGGGCGCGGATTGACGGGCGCTGGCACGGTCCTTCCGGAACGTACAGCTTTTTGACTCTGGCCGCCGTGGGGGCTCTGGTCAGCCGGCTGCTGGCGGGGGGCGTACCCGTCTCTTCGCCGCCGCCTCTCGGCCTGGAGCGCTGCCGGCGGGTTAAGGTGGCGCACGGGGACTGCCTGCAAGGCGTTCCGGTACGATCCTCTCTCGGCTGGACCCTGGCGCCCGCGCATCAGGGCGCGGATGGGCGGTACTGGGTCTGGGTGAATATCGGCGATGGTCCGGCCCTGGTGCCGGCGGACAATGTGGAAATCGCAGGGAGGTAGATCATGGCGATCATTACAAAATTTCCCTCGGCCCGGCGGGTGCCGGCCGCTCCGGCTGATCCTGGAAGCCCTCATCGTAAACGCGATCCCTCCATACGGGGCGAACAGCGCAAGATGATGCTGGCCAAGGTCCATATCGCCCTGAAGGACCTGCAAAAACTGGACGGCTGGTCTGAGGACACTTACCGCTTCGGCCTGATGGAGCGGTTCGGGAAGGACAGCGCGAAGGATCTGACCCGCGACGAGCTGCATCAGACCCTGCTCTGGCTGTCCTCCCTGGGCTGGCGGGCCAAGCCTGGTAGACACCGTAAGGGCGCGCCCGTGGCGCTTGAGGGCGAGGACCTGTCGCATCTGGACCGGCAGGCCCTGCTCTCCAAGATCGAGGCCCAGCTTGCGGAAAAGGGCCGGGCGGAAGGGACGGACATGCCCTGGGGCTATGCGGAGGCAATCCTCAAGCGGCAAACGGGCGGCGTGATCAAGTCCTTTGATCACGCCCTGCCGGATCAGCTGCGGGGAGTCCTGGCCGCCCTGTGGAAAGACGCGAAGCGCAAGGGCCGGTACACCGGGCCGGAAAGACACTGGGGGACGTGAAATGTATCTGTCGGTGTTTGATCTGAGGCGGGTCCTGGACAGGCGGCAGGCAGACCTGCTTTGCCGGGTCTGGGGCGGAGTCAGTACCTATCTGCCTGTGGAGCCGGATCCCCGGCACGATTTTGCCGGGGTCCTGGGCCGGCAGGGCATGGCGATCCTGTGCGCGGCCTTCGGCGGGCAGAACGTCACCCTGCCCAATGCCAATCACATGTCAAAAAAATCAGAGATTGTCGCCCGCCTGGAGCGGGGCGAGTCCCCGCGGCTTATCGCTCTGGAGCTGAAGGTCACGGAGCGCTGGGTGCGGCATCTGGCGGCCGCCCATCAGCGGCCCGCGGCCGTGCAGGGATCCCTGCTGGAAATCCTGAGAAAAGGCAATGGGGGCAAGGGAGAAAATGGTCTGAACATATACAGTCTATCCATGCCCGAAAAAGCCGCTATACCCGCACTATGGGAGTCGGAATGACCGGAAAAAAGAAGACCCTGGCCGCCGTGGTGGGCGCGGCCGCCGCCGCCATCCTCCTGGCCACCGTGCCGGAGTATGAGGGCGAGGTCCTGACCACCTATATCGATCCCGTGGGCATTGCCACGGTCTGCTACGGCGATACCGATCCGACGATGGCTTTTCCCGGCGCGGCGTACACCCGAGAAGAGTGCCTGCGCTCCCTGGAGCGGCAGCTTATCGCCCATGCGGAGCCGGTGCTGGCCTGCACCCCGGGCCTGGAAGGGCATCCCCACCAGCTCGCAGCGGCCGTATCCCTGGCCTACAATATCGGGCCGGCCGCTTACTGCAAAAGCACTGTGGCCCGGCGATTCAATGCCGGGGACTGGCCGGGCGCCTGCTCGGCCTTTGCTATGTGGACCCGGGCAGGCGGAAAAGTCCTGCCCGGGCTCGTTCGCCGCCGGGCGGACGAGCGGCGGATCTGCGAGACGGACTTACCGGAGGTGGCGCCGTGATCGCCCGTGTGAAAAGGATCGCCCTGATCGGCATGCTCAGGATTCTTTTGGCGATGGTGGTAGCCGTATTCGGGCCGCCCTTAACGGTCCTTTGGGCTAGCCTGCTCCTCCTTCTCGGACAAAAGGGCGCGGAAAGAGCACTGGAGCCGCTCGGTGGCTGGATAGGCGACGTCTTGGAGCCCCTTAGTCGCACACTAAGAGACCTGGAGCAAGCGCCGTGGCCGCCGGAGGCGGAATGATCACCCTGCCGTCACTGCTCTCTTCCGGCCTGTCCGCGGCGTTGTCCTTTGTCCAGGGCAAGGGGCTGCTGCTGGCCGGAGCCGCGGCCCTGAGCTTTCTGGCGGCCGCGGGGGTCCAGACCTGCCGCCTTGACTCCGCGCGCTCGGATCTGCAGGCGGAAGCCCTGGCCCACAATGCCACCCGCCGGGATCTGGCCCATACGCGGGGCCTCTGGCTCATCGACCAGCGGGCGGCCAACGGGACCATCGCTGGCCTGCGGCGGCAGCTTAACGGGACCCTGGCGGACTTTGCCGCCTACCGGGCGGAAGAGGCGGAGAGATCCGCCATCGCCCGCGCGGCCGCGCCCCGCCCGCGCACGGCGGAGGAAAAGGATCAGGTGGTGGATGATGCGACGCGCAAGCGGGCTGTTGATTTTCTTAATGCTTGGTAGCGCCGGTTGCGGCTCCGTCCGCTATGAGACCGTGCGGACCCCGCCGGAAGCCTGCCCCCGGCCCGCGCCTCTGACGGCGGCGGATCTGCCGGCCCTTGATCCGGATCTGCCCCTGGACGCTCCGGCCAATGTGGAAACCCTGCTCCGGCGGCACAGCCTGATCAAAGCTGCCGTCCGGGAGCGGGAGCGCGCCCTGGACTGCTATGAGGTCCAGACGGGGCCAAAGTAAGGATCGCTGATGGATATACTGACCTGGCTTGCGGAGCACGCGGAGATCATCGCCTGGGCGGCGCCCGCCCTCTGCACCCTTGTCCTCCTTTGGCTGTCCCTCCATTTCGTGCGGCGCGCGGACTTCGAGAAATACAAACAGGAGGCAAAGACGGTGGATGACGATCAGGACAGGAGGATCGCCATGGAAGACGCTGCCCGCGTCCTCTTTGAGCAGCGGCTGGCGAGCCTGCCCACGGCGGAGGATATGCACGGGATCAAGGTGGAGCTGACCCGGATGAGCGGAGAGATCAAGGCCCTTCAGGTGCAGATGGACGGGCAGCAGGACGTGCTGAATATCGTCCGGCACCAGAGCGAGAGAATGAACAGCTTTCTTATGGAGCGCGGGGCGGCGAGGTGAAAGAATGACCGACTATGCGGATTTTCTGGCTAAGGATCGGCGGCTGGTGATCCTGCGCATCCTCCGGGGCATCCCGGAGCGGCGGGCCAACCAGTACGTCATGCGCAGCGCCCTGCGGGGCATGGGCTATGACGAGCTTGTCTCCACGGTGAGCAATGACCTTGCCTTTCTGCGCAAGCAGGGCTGCGTGCTTCTGGAGGAGCTGCCTCCGGACATCCTGCTGGCCACGCTGACCGATCTGGGGGATCAGGCCGCGCGCGGCGTAGTCCGCATCGCCGGCGTGGCCGTCCCGGCGGTGGAGTGATGGCCAGGCCGTCCACAGTGAGACGCCAGCCTCCGGACGTGCGCGAGGCCATCGGAGTCTGGCACCGGGAGGGCCGGACCCTGGATGAAATCCTGGACGCCCTGGATGACGCTTTCGGGGTCAAGATCTCCCGTAGCGCCCTGCACCGGCACGTCAAGGGCATGGACAAGGCCCTGGAGCGCATCGAGCGCGGCAAGCAAATCGCCGAGGCCGCTGTCCGCCAGCTTGGGCATGAGCCGGAAAGCAAGACGGCCCGGGCCAATATAGAGCTGATGCAGGCGGCGATCATGGAGATCATGTCCGCGGAGGATGACCAGGCAACCGGCCGCGCCGTGGCCAAGCCCATGGACGCCATGCTCCTGGCCAAGGCCCTGGAGCATCTGACCAAGGCGTCCCGGCACGATGCCGAGTACATCGGCAAAGTCCGGGAGGCGGCCGCGAAAGAGGCTGCCGCCAAGATGGAAAAGGCGGCGGCCAAGGCCGTGGCGGAATCGGCGGAGGGGCAGCTTTCTCCGGATGCCGTGCTGGAGCGCATCCGGGCCATCTATCGGGGGGAGGCATGACCGCCGCGGCCGTACTCCACCCCTATCAGCAACGATACATTGACGACGCGAGCCGCTTCAAGATCGGAATGTTCGCCCGGCAGACGGGCAAGACCTTCACCTCCACCCTGGAGATCGCCGATGATTTTGTGGACTGCGAGCTGCATAAGCGCCGCACCCGCTGGGTGATCCTCTCCCGCGGGGAGAGGCAGGCCAAGGAGGCGATGGATGAGGGGCTCAAGCTCCATCTGCGGGCGCTGGGCGCGGCCTTTGACGCCTATGAATCCGATTTCCGCCTCGCGGACAGCACCACGGTCAAGGCCCTGGAAGTCGTCGGCAGGCACGGCAGCCGGGTTACGGCCCTGCCGGCCAGCCCGGACACAGCGCGGGGCTTTTCAGCCAACGTCTTTCTGGACGAGTTCGCCTTCCACGCCGACTCGCGCAAGATCTGGCAGGCGCTTTTCCCGGTCATTTCCAAGCCCGGCCTGCGCCTGCGCGTGGTTTCCACCCCCAACGGCAAGGGGAACCGCTTTTACGAGTTGATGACGGAGGAGAAAAGCGTTTGGTCAAGGCATGTTGTGGACATCTACAAGGCCGTGGCCGACGGCCTGCCGCGGGACATTGAGGAGCTGAAGGCCGGCTGCGGCGATGCCGACACCTGGGCGCAGGAGTATGAGCTGCAATGGCTGGACGAAGCCTCGGCCTGGCTGCCCTGGGAGATGATCAACGCCGCGGAAAACGATCAGGCGGGCATCCCGGAGAACTACGCCGGCGGCCCCGTCTATCTTGGCGTGGACATCGGCCGGCGCAACGACCTTTTCGTCCTCTGGGTCCTGGAGCAAGTGGGGGACGTACTCTGGACGCGGGAGGTCATCGCCCGCAAGCGGATCAGCTTTTCGGAGCAGGATTTTTTGCTGGACGAGGCTTTCCGGCGCTACCGGGTCCTGCGCTGCTGCATGGACCAGACCGGCATGGGGGAGAAGCCCGTGGAGGACGCCCAGCGCCGGCACGGCACAAGCCGGGTGGAAGGGGTGCTTTTTACTTCTCCGAACAAGCTGACCCTGGCCACGGCCGGCAAGGAAGCCTTTGAGGACCGGCGGATCCGCATTCCCCTGGGCGATCAGGCTCTGCGGGAGGATCTGCACAAGCTGCAAAAGACGGCATCCCCCACCGGCGCGCCGCGCTTTGTGGCCGAAAGCGACTCCTCCGGCCATGCCGACCGGGCCTGGGCCTGCTTCCTGGCCTGTAACGCGGCGACGGTAGCCAAGGCCCCCATGCGCATCAATCCGGAAATCCTGAGCAGCGGAGCAGGTCGATGGGCGTGAAAAAAAGACCCATGAAGATCAACGCCGGCATTCTGGACGGCCTTGCGGCCCGGCGTCCCCTTCCCCTCACCCCGGAGCAGCTTGCGGACCTGTACATGCCTCCGCGCACCCTGGGCGCCACGGAAAAGGATCAGCTGGCAATGGACGCGGAGTTGAAAGCCGTGGGCTTCCACTCCCTGCTTTCCCACGCCGTTGGCCTTGGCATGGGCATGGAGGAGATTGCCCCCCAGTTCCTGGGCTATCCCTATCTTGCGGGGCTTTCGCAGAACGCCCTGATCCGGGCCGGGGTGACCACCGTGGCCGAGGAGATGACCAAGCGCTGGGTGGAGGTCAAGCGCCTCGGAAAGGCCCAGGTGGACGCCAACGGCGACGGAGAGGACGACAAGGTCAAGGCCCTGTCCACGGCTCTTGAGGACTTCGGCATTCAGGGGCTGTTCAACGAGGCGGCCCAGAAGTGCGATTTTGACGGCGGCTGCCTGATCTACATTGATACGGGGGAGACGGACGACGCGGTCCTGGGAAAAGAGCTGTTCCTGGACGGCTCCATCCTGAAGGGTAAGGTCAAGCGTTTTACTTTGGTGGAGGCCGTCAACCTCTACCCCGGACATTACAACGCCACAGACCCCCTTGCCCCGGACTACTTCACTCCGGATTCCTGGCTGGTCCTGGGCAAGCGCATCCACAAGTCCCGCTTTCTCTATTTCGCCCCGTCCAAGCTGCCCATGCTCCTGCGCCCGGCCTACAACTTTTTTGGCCTGCCGGCGGCCCAGCAGGCCCTGGACTACGTCGCCCATTTCACAAAAACGCGCGAGGCGGCCCAGCGTCTGCTGACCAAGTTTTCCCTTACAGTCTTCAAATCCAATGTTATGTCCACCATCCTTTCCGG
Organism: Desulfovibrio sp.; assembly: GCA_031275955.1. Taxonomy (GTDB): domain Bacteria; phylum Desulfobacterota; class Desulfovibrionia; order Desulfovibrionales; family Desulfovibrionaceae; genus Frigididesulfovibrio. The sequence goes on from JAISNZ010000036.1 coordinate 17,643, forward strand.
GGGCGGGACCTCCGTTTTGGACATGCGCATGGCCTATCTGGCCCAGCACCGGGACAACGACGCCATCCTGCTCATCGACAAGGACGCCGAGGACGTGATTAAGCTGGAGACCCCCCTTGCCGGGGTCACGGATGTCGTCCGGCAGTCGCTGGAATTTGTCGCCGCCATCTTCCGCATCCCCTTCGTCAAATTCCTGGGCATCTCCCCCGGCGGCCTGAACGCCACGGGCGAGGCGGACTTGCGCAACTTTTACGATCATGTGGGCAGCAAGCAGGAGAAGATCCTGCGCCGGCCCCTGAACCGGGTCCTGGACATCCTCCAGTTTCACCTCTTCGGGGCGGTTGACCCGGAGATCAAGGCCGAGTTCGTGCCCCTGGCGGATGAGGACGACGCCCAGAAGGCTACCACTCTCAAGACGGAAGCGGACAGGGATGCCGTGTACCTGGACCGGGGCGTCCTGGATCCGGGCGAGGTTCGGCGCAAGCTCTCCGATGACCCCGCGTCCGGATACGGCTTCATCAATCCGGAAATGGTTCCGGAAGGGCCGGAAGGTGAGGGTCCGGAAGGGCAGGGCGGCGGAGAAGGGGCGGCTCCGGAGGATCCAGATCCGGGAGCAGGGGCGCCCGCTGAAGACGAATTTTGGGAGGCGCGCCGATGACGCCGTTCGTCCGCGGGGCGCTCCCATCTTCGGCCGTCAAGGCCGAGTACCAGAAGGCCCTGGTCTCTCTTGTGGACGAAATGCGCGATTCCATTCTGCGGCATTTGCGGGCGCGCTACCGGGCGCGGGAAGTAGAAATTATCGGAATGGACGCTTCTCCCGCGCGGGAACTGGAAGAGCTTTTGCGCCGCCTGTTCCGCGGCTGGGATCGCAAGTTTGAGGAATTCGCCGCCTTGCGCTCCCTGGCCTTCGCGCGCCGGGTGAAGAAGAGCGCCACGAGCCAGCTGTACAACTCCCTGCGCGAGGCCGGTCTGACCGTGGCCTTCAAAAACAGCCGCCGGGTTAACAACATGATCCAGGCCATCGTGGCCGAAAACGTGGGGCTGATCCGGTCCATCCCCCAGAGGCTCAAGAACGATGTGCGCGAGGTCGTCATGCGCTCCGTGCAGAGCGGGCGGGATATGGGCTTTGTTATGGAAGAGGTGGAAGATCGCTGCAAGGTCAGCCGCAACCGGGCCGTGACCATCGCCCGCGACCAGACGAACAAGGCCACGGAGGCGATCAGCCGGGCGCGCTGCGAGGAGATCGGCATCACGGAGGGGATCTGGATGCACAGAAGCGGATCGAAGGTTCCCCGGTCCACCCACAAGGCTATGAACGGCAAACGCTTCAAGCTGGCCGACGGGATCTACGATTCGGCGGTGGGTTTCGAGGTCAAGCCCGGGGAGCTGATCAACTGCCACTGCACCTTCCGGCCGGTGCTTCCCGACCTGGCCGCGCCGGGAGAAAAGGCATGATCGGAAAAAGGCCCGTATTCGCCTTCTGCGGGCAAAAAGGCGTCCGGACGCCCCCTGATAAGGGGCGGGCGTGTTTCGCGGTTTGTAAACGGGTTGTAAACGCCTTCAGCGCGGTCTCAGGGATCGGGAGGGTTCCGGTATGAACCCCCTGCTCAAACTCTTCTCCGCCTTGCTGGAAAAAGTCGCCTTTGACGCGGACGATCCTGAAGGCTGGATCACCGTCAACGGCGCCCATATCCCCCTGGGGAAAGGCGGGGAGCCAAAGGGGAAGGCGGGGGAGGCGATCGGGGAAGGGGCCTCTTCCCGGCCGGGCAAGTCCTTTGACTACTACCGGAAGGAAGCGGGCGGCGACCACTACAAGGCGGCACAGGAGTTTTACAAGAAAGAGCTCATGGGGAAGCCCGCAAAGGCAACTATGGGGGAACTCGGAGAGCAGGAAATCAAATTCATCGGGAAAGATAAGGCGAAATTCCGACAAGACATGGACAAAGATCCGGTCAAAGCCGAAGCCATTCAACACGTCCGCGACGTCATTGAAAACGGAAAATACCTGGGCGAAGCCTCTCCAAAGGTGCCGGGCGGCAAGTATGTGTCATACCATTACTTTCAAAAAGAAATTCCCATGAAAGACGAAAACGGTAAGCCCCGCAAGCTGATTGTCGATGTGGGAAAAAGAACTGATGGTGAGTTTGAATACAACGCGCACAGCTTCATTCACAATCACGCCGCGCAATATAAAGATAAGGTTTCACATTTGCGGAGGGCCGGCCTTGAGGCTGAGGACCGGGCGATAAAAAAGGCGGAATGCCAATCTTCTAACGGGGTTCTTATCCCCATCCCGAAGAATCCTCCCGGCGACATTATCCGTACATCCGGGCATAGGCTTCCCGCTTTCGATACCGCCATACCCCATTCCCGCCCCCGTGTCAACACTGACCGCCTCACCTTCGATACGGCCTCCCGGCGCCATTTCGACGCCAACGGCTTTCTGCACGTCTCCCTCTGCCACATCAGCAAGGAGACCGTGAACGAGTATTACGGCTCGGAGATCCCCGGCTGGCGGGATCTGGGCCTGGAAGCGAACCGCATCTACCGGTGCTGGCGCTCCGGCGCGGAGCTGGCCAAGGGGGCGGAAACCTTCAACGGGCTGCCCCTGTTAAAAGAACACCACAAGGATTCGGCCGCCGATCCCCAAAGGGATCTGCGCGTCGGCAGCCTGGGCACGGACGCCGCCTTTGTCTCCCCCTACCTCAACAACTCGCTGATCATCCAGGATCTCGAGGCCATTGAGGACCTTAATCCCAGGGACGGCTCGCCCGCCAAAAGGGAGCTTTCCGCCTCCTACAGCTACGATCCGGTATTTGAGCCGGGAAGCTTCAACGGGGAGCCTTACGATTTCATCATGACCAACATCCGCGGCAATCACGTCGCCCTGGTGGAGGAAGGCCGGGCCGGCCCGGATGTTGTCGTGGCCGACGAAAACACCATCAACCCCACAGCAAGAGGTAGCAACATGGATTTCAAAGCATTTCTCGAACAGCTTTTGTCCCTCCTGAGCGGGGGGGGATCGGCCCCCGCCGCGCCGCCGGCCGCCGATGCGGACAAGGAAAACGCGGCCCCTCCCGCCGGCGACGCGGAATCCGGCGCCGATTTCGAGGCCCAGATCACGGCCTACATCGACAGCCTGGAAGACAAGGACCTGGCGGCCAAGCTGGCCGAAGCCGTCCAGGCGGCCAAGGCGGCGGGACAGCCCGCGGCGGACGAAGACCCGGACGCCGCCGGGAAGGACAAGCCTGTGGGCGACGAGGACGCGCCCGACAAAGACAAGGAGGCCGCTATGGACGGTAAAAGGAAGGGCGCCGCGCCCAAAGTCAGGGCGGCCGCCGGCGTCCAGCCTGTGACCATCAATCTGGCCGCGGATGAAAAAGCCGTCGCCGCCAGAATCCGGGCCGACTTCCAGGCCCAGATCGAGGCCGCCCGCGACGTGCGCCCCCTCATCGGCGAGGTGGATCCCCTGGCCTTTGATTCCGCCGCCGGGATTTACGGCAAGGCCCTGGAGCTTGTGGGCAAGCCGACCAAACTGACGGACCCCAGGGCGCTGAAGGAGCTGTGCCTTCTGGCTTGCGACACTAGGCGCACCCGCTCCACCTATCCGGTCATCGCCGCCCTGGCCAACGACGGCAAGGGAGACGAAGATCCGGCCTTCGCCCATCTCGGCAAAATCCGCAAAGCGTAAGGAGAAAAATACATGGCACTCGCAAACTTCCAAACCGCGGTCCAGAAACGCCAGGCCAAGGGCATTGCCGGCGACAAGGCCACGCTGAACCCCTTTGTCTACACCGACCGCAACTACTTCGCCGGGGACGGGGCCGTGACCGTGGGCAACTTCGTCTGGGAAGATCCGGCCAATCCGGCCCCCGGTGCCTATGAGGGCTCCGGCGTCTTCAGCGCCCTGTCCTCCGGAACGGGCGCGCCCCTCGGCATCGTGGAGCGCAACCATTCCTACGTCAACTATGACCTTCTGGACGGCGGGACCCTCGTCGTTCCGCAAAAGGCCCTCCTGAACGTGGTCAGGCGCGGGGACCTCTACGCCGTGGCCGCAACGGCGGCTACAAAGGGGCAGAAGGTGTTCGCTGTGCTCGCGGACGGCTCGCTCAAGACCGGCGCCGCCGGGGATACCGTCGCCGGCGCGGTGGAAACCGCCTGGGAAGTCGCGGAAGGCGGCGCGGCGGGAGATCTCATCACCATCACCAACTGGAACGCGGATGTTGTCATCAACAACATCTCGGCCTGATCCGTAAGGAGAAACGAACAATGGCCAAAAGACCCTCTTTCGCCGACCTGCAACGCCTGGGCTTTCATTTCCATGTGCCCGGCGGCATTCCCCCGCGGGGCTGGATCGACCCGCGGGAGATCGAGATCCTCGCCCAGGACGCCGCCCTGGTCACCATCCCCAACTCCGCCGTGCCGGCGGAACTCCTGGCCTATTACGATCCGCGCGCCATCGACGTGGTCACCCGGCCCCGCAAGGCGCGGGAAATCTTCAGCGAGGTCCAGAAAGGCGACTGGACGACCCCCTACGCCAAGTTCCGGGTCAACGAGCTGACCGGCTCCACCCAGCCCTATGCGGACTACGGGCAGAGCCGCACCTCCGGCGTGAACTACAACTGGCTCACCCGGCAGCAGTATGTCTTCCAGACCCTGATCGAATACGGGGATCTGGAGGAAGCCGTTTCCGCCGCCGCCAGGATCCAGCTCGCCGCCGACAAGCAGCGGGCAGCCGCCCACGCCATCGACGAGGACGCCAACCTCTTCTACCTGCTGGGCGTCTCCGGCATGGAGATTTACGGCATCCTGAACAACCCGGATCTTTTGCCGGCCATCGCGCCCATCAACGTGGGCTCCGGGACGCCCGTGCTGGAATGGACGGGCAAGAACACCCAGCAGATCTACAACGACGTGCTGGCCCTGTTCGAGCAGCTTACGATCCAGGGGGACGGCTGGATTGATCAAAGCACCCCCCTGACCCTGGTCATCTCCCCGGCGGCCTCCGTCTTCCTGGGCCGGGCCACGGACTACAACGTGTCCGTGCAGGACATGCTGGGCAAGTTCTTCAAGTCCTTGAAGATCGTAACCCTGCCCGAGCTGGCCGACGAGACGAGCGGGCAGTCCATGCTGCTCATCGCCGACAGCATGGCCGGAAACCCTGTGGGCGAGCTGGCCTATTCGGATAAGATCCGGGCCGGCCGCATCGTGCCGGACGTCTCCAGCTTCCGCCAGAAATGGACCAGCACCACCTACGGCGCGATCATCTACTACCCCTTTGCCGTCGCCACCATGACCGGCATTCTGTAAGGAGCAAGCTATGGCCAATACCAAGACCGATGCGGCGGCCGAAGCCGCCGAAAAGAAGACCGCGGCCGAAGCCGCCGAAAAAAAAGCCGCGGCCGAAGCCGCCGAAAAGAAGGCCGCGGCCGAAGCCGCCGAAAAAGAGGCTGAAGCCCTGGAAAAGACCAATGCGGCGGCGGAAGAAGACCTCGCCGCCGTCCCCGGCGACGTCTACGTCTTCGCCAATCTGAAGCAGGATCAGAGCTTCAGGCTCTCCGACGGCGAGGTGGTGACCATCCGGGGCTTTACCGTCTCAGGGCTGAGAAAGCCCGGCGGCGGGTTTTTCGCCGGCGGCAAGTACGGTGTGACCCCCGTGCCGGAGGACAAATGGCGCGAGGTCATGCGCGTCTACGGGAAGATGAAGATCTTCCTGAACGGCCTGGTCTTCGACGCCCCGAGCCTGGAGCGCGGCCAGGCAATGGCCAGGGAACGGGGCGGCCTGCGGCACGGTTATGAGCCGGTGGATCCCGAATCCCAGCGGACCAAGACCAGCCCCAAGGCTGAGGATTAGGCCGCATGGCAGTCGTCGTCTTTGATCCGGAGGAGTTCCGGACCATGAAACCCCAGTTCGCCGACTTCACGGACGCGCAACTGGGCGGCGCCTTTGATCTGGCCTGCGAGCTTGTGGACAACGGCGAAAGGTCGCCTGTCCCCTACGACCCCCCGGAAGTCAGGACGCGCAAGGCCCTGCTCTACGCCCTGGTCTGCCATTTCTGCGAGCTGGACAAAAGGGGCGGCATGGTGGGGATCATGACCGGCGCGGCGGAGGGGAGCGTAAACGTGACCTTCACGCCGCCGCCGGTGACCGACGCCAATTCGGCCTGGTACATGCAGACCCAGTGCGGGGCCACGGCCTGGATGCTGCTGCGCCGCTATGCCCTGGGGGGGAGGCTGTATAATGGCCGCTTCCGCTAAGGTCAAGGGCGGCAAAGCCTGGAAAAAGACGCTCTCCCTCTATGTGGCGGGCGCGGATGCCGAGCTGCGGGTCGGCATCCTGGAGGGCGCCACCTACTCCGGGGAGGCGGGCAAGGCCGGGCTGCCCGTGGCCGTCGTCGGCGCCGCGCATGAGTTCGGCACAAAAGACATTCCCGCCCGGTCCTTCCTGCGCTCCACCCTGGCCAAAAAGAAAGAGGAGTGGATCAGGCTCATGGCCCTCTACCTGCGGGCGAACCCCGGCAAGATCCGGGACGCCTTCGCCCTGCTGGGGGAAACGGCGGCGAAAGACATCCAGGCGGCCATTGAGGCGGGCCTGAAGCCGGCCCTGAAGCCGGCCACAGTCCTGAGAAAGCTCAAAAGAAAGGGGAAAAAGGGCAGCCCGGACCTTCCCCTGGTGGACACCGGCACCCTGCAGGAAGCCATCAGCTACGAGGTGAAGCCATGAGTCTGGGCCTCAATCTCCATTCCATCGCGCGCGGGGCGATCAGCGCCCTGCATCCGGAAGTTCCGGCCACGCTCTACCGGAGCGTGGGGCAGACCACGGGGGAGGACGGGGCCGTGAAAAGCGTTTACGCCCCCGGCGTCCCCGTCAGCGCGCAGATCCAGTCCGAGAGTCCGTCTGCCCTGGCCCACGCCGACCGGGTAGGCATGGAAGAGACCAGCCGCAAGCTCTACCTCTTTTCCGAGCCCGGGCTCGACAAGCGCGTGGCCGGGGTCGTCCGGCCTCTGGCGCGCGGGGGCGACATGCTCCAGCTGGAGAACGGGACCTGGTGGCTGGTGGTGGGCGTCATTGAGGATTTTACCCTCTCCGGCTGGGCCTGCGTCCGGGCCACGATGCAGGTCGGGGGGCCGGATTTCAGCAATTCGGAGTGGTACACGCCATGAGCCAGGCCGACATCGCCCGTCCCTTCAACCCGGCGCCCCTGCCCGAAGCCGGGATCTACAAGGCTGTTCAGTCATTCGTCCTGGCCTATGCTCTCCCGGCCCTTGACCCGGCCAACGTGATCCAGGGCTGGCAGAACCGTGCCTCCCTGCCGCCGGGCACGAACGATTATGCCGTGATCAGCGTCCTGTTCGACCTGCGGCACGGGTCCATTGTGGAGACTTTCCGGGCGGACGATCCGGACCCCGCGATCCCCGGCGTCCTGACCCTCCGGGGGCTGATCGAGGTTTCCGTCCAGGTGGATTTCTGCGCCGAGAATGACACGGCCCGGCAGCGGGCACGCCGTCTGGCCCTGGTCACGCGATCCAGCGTGGGCGTCCGGTTCTTCAACGAGCGGGGCATGTCCGCCCTGTACGCGGACGACGCGCGGGACATCTCCTTTGTAGGGGACGCAAACCAGTTCGTCCGGCGCTGGATGACCACCCTGCATCTGACCCTGGTGGAGGGCGTAAGCGTCAACCTGGACTACTTCGACCGGGCCAAAATTTCGCGCATTGAAAACGTGGATGTTCATCATCCCGAAAAAGGAGCATAGGCAATGGCCATACCCGCATCGCACATCGTCAGCGTCATCCCCCGGGTGATCACCGGCGGCAGCGCCGATCTGGAACTGAACGGGCTGCTGCTCACGGACAATCCGATCATTTCCGCCTCGACGCTGGTCCTGGAGTTCCCCAGCGCCGCCGCCGTGGGCGACTATTTCGGCCGGCCGTCCGTGGAGTACGCGGCCGCTGACGTCTATTTCACCAGCTACAACAACAAGTTCACGGCCCCCAAAGCCTTTTTCGTCGCCCGGCGCATTGCCGCCGCCGCCCCGGCCTGGCTGCGCGGCGCCAGGATGAGCGCAACCCTGGCCCAGCTAAAGGCCGTCACCTCCGGCGGCTTAACCCTGTCCATCGACAATACCGCCGTGGCCGTATCCGGGGTCGATTTCTCCTCCGCGAACAGCTACTCGGAGGCGGCCGCCATTCTGCAGACGGCCCTTGCCGCTGAAAAGGCCGGGACGACGGTTTCCTGGTCCAGCCTGAGCGGGGCCTTGACCATCACCAGCCCGACGACGGGAGCCTCTTCGGAAGTCTCCTACGCTGCCGCTGGAACGGGCACAGACCTTTCCGCCCTGCTGAACCTTACGGAGGAGGCCGGGGCGGTCCTGTCCGAAGGCATGAATGCCCTTTCCGTCCCCGAGCAGATGACCAGGATCCGGGCCAAAACAGAAAACTGGGTTTCCTTCGCCACCGCCTGGGAAGCGGACGCGGCGGAAATGCTGGAATGGGCGGATTGGGCCAGCGCCAATTACGGCTGGCTCTATGTGGCCTACACCACGAGCCCGGCCACGGTTTCCGCCGATTCCACGGCCGACCCGGCCAGCGTCCTCAAGGAATCCGGAAACGACCACACGACCATAGTTTACGGCACCCTGGAATATGCCGCCTTCATCATGGGCGTCGTGGCCTCTGTCGCCTGGCAGCGGGTCAACGGCACAATTACGGCGGC
>JAISNZ010000168.1 GCA_031275955.1 Desulfovibrio sp.
GTCGAGCGGCACGTTGAAAACACCCTCAAGGCGGTGGACTGGCTGAACGGGCATCCGCAGATCGAACGGGTGAATCATCCCGTCCTGCCCGAACACCGGGACCACGCGCTGTATAAAAAGTATTTCCCTAAGGGCGGCGCTTCCATTTTTACCTTTGAACTCAGGGGCGACGCGGAAAAAGCCAAGCGCTTCACCGAGGAGCTGCGTCTTTTCTCGCTCCTGGCAAACGTGGCGGACGTCAAGTCCCTGGTCATCCATCCGGCTTCCACCACGCACTCCCAGATGAGCGAAGAGGAACTCCTCGCCTCGGGTATCAAGCCCAATACGGTGCGGCTTTCCATCGGCACTGAACACATTGAGGACATTATCGACGATCTCCGGCAGGGTTTCGAGGCGGTGCAGTAATTCCGGAGGAGGCCATGTCCCGGGAACAGCGCTATGACGTTATCGCCCTGCTCTCCGGCGGGCTGGACAGCATTCTGGCTTCGCGCCTCATCCAGGCCCAGGGCAGGAAGGTTCTGTGCCTGCACTTTGTGACGCCCTTTTTCGGCAAACCCCACCTGACGGACAAATGGCAGGAGATTTACGGCCTTACGGTCCGGCCTGTGGACATCAGCCGGGAGTTTGTCGCCCTGCTTGTCCGCAGGCCGGCGCACGGCTTCGGCAAGGTCCTGAATCCATGCGTGGACTGCAAGATCCTGTTGCTGCGCGCGGCGCGGGAGATGATGGGGCAGTTCGGCGCCAAGGTCATCATTACGGGCGAGGTTCTGGGACAGCGCCCCATGTCGCAGCGCCGCGACGTCCTCAACGTCATCCGGCGCGAGGCCGGGGTGCGGGATCTCCTCTTGCGCCCCCTCTGCGCCCGGCATCTGGAACCCACCCCGGCGGAAACTTCCGGCTTCATCGACCGATCCGGGCTGTTGGGTTTTTCGGGCCGGGGACGGAAAAACCAGTTGGAGCTGGCCGGGAAATTCGGCATTACGGACATCCCCACGCCCGCCGGCGGGTGCCGCCTGACCGAGCAAGGGAGCGCGCGGGCCTTTTGGCCTGTGCTGCGTTTTTTGCCGCGCCCGGAGCCGGCGGATTTCGTCCTGGCCAAAACCGGCCGCCAGTACTGGAACCTGGAGGGAAGATCCCCCCGCTGGCTCTGCGTCGGGAGGAATCTGGCCGACAACGAGCGCCTGGAGGCCCAGGCCGGGCCCGAGGACTTGCTGCTGGAGGCCGTCGGGCACACGGGGGCCACAGCCCTTGGCCGGACGCTTCCCGGGGATTCCTGGGACAACGATTCCGTGCGTTCGGCGGCGGCCTTTGCCGCCTCCTTTTCCGGAAAAGCCGTCCGCCATCATGCCGCCACGGGCGAGGACATCGCCGTCCGGGTTTTTTCCCGCTCGCGCGGGAGCGGGGTTCTCTCCGTGAGGCCGCGCCGGGAGGGATTGGGCTGGGGAGAGTACTCCTGGGAGGCGGCCCGGGCGGAGATGCGCGCTGAGGCCAAGGCGCGGGAAGGGCGTTGAGCGGGAAGAACAGCGAGGGGCAACCGGAAATTGTCCTTCTTTCCTGTTCTCCGCTCCTGCCTGCCACTCCGGGGAGAGGGCAAGCCGGAATCCAGTGCTGCCGTTGCGGTTGCCCGTGCTGCCGCGCTTGGCCGAGTGGCAGGACTCCGCATTGTGGTACCAGCATATTTACGCATAACCGCCTCACTGTTTGCCGGAATTATCCGGAATAGGGAGAAAAAGGGTCATTACCGCTCCAGTCATCGCGCGATTCCCTTGCCCTGTCTATCCAGCATGATATACACGTCTTTTTTGTTATCCGTATTGGAACTGCGCAGGTAAGGGCGGAGAATTCGAGGCATCCGCCGGCCTTTGCGGAGAAAAGGGGTTCTGTAACCCTGTCTTTTTTTGTCTTTGAAATGATATTGAAATTTATTTTCAATTATGGCATCAAACGAAGGGAGCCGTTGCCTTCTCTGGCAGGGGCTGTTTCCCGCGCCTTCCCCGGCGAAACCGCGGGGGGATGCGGCAGTGATCTGAAATTCGCAGAAAAAGGAGATGCCTCATGCGCAAAACACGATTCCTGGCAGCCATCGCCTGCCTGTCTGTTCTTGTTTCGGCCGCCGCCGCCTTCGCGGACGAACAGGCCGTGAACATTTATTCAGCGCGGCACTACGAATCGGACAAGGAACTGTACGCCCTTTTCCAGGAACAAACCGGCATCAAGGTGAATGTCGTCAGCGCCAATGCGCCGGAACTTATTGAGAGGATCAGGCGGGAAGGATCTTCCACCGAAGCGGATCTTTTCATCACCGTTGACGGCGGCGTCTTGTATTCCGCCAAGGCCGCCGGCATTCTGCAGCCCGCCGTTTCGCCCCTTGTCCTGCGGAACGTGCCGCCTGCTCTGCGCGACAAGGACAATATGTGGTTCGGCCTGACCACCCGTGCCCGCGTCATTGTCTATGCCAAGGACAGGGTGAAGCCCGAGCAGCTTTCCAGCTACGAGGATCTGGCGGATCCCCGGTGGAAGGGCAAGGTTCTGGCCCGCCCGTCTTCCTCCTTGTATGACCAGTCGCTCCTGGCCTCTCTTATTGTCCTGGACGGCGAAGCGAAGGCCCTGGCCTGGGTCAGGGGCTTCGCGGCGAATTTCGCCCGGCCGCCCAAGGGCAACGACCGCGGCCAGGCCATTGATATCGCGGCCGGTCTTGGCGATGTGGCCCTGATGAACACATACTACATCGGCCAGATGCTTCATTCGAAAAACCCGGAGGAGGTCAAGGCCGCGCAAAACATCGGCGTTTTCTTCCCCAATCAGCAAAGCACGGGCACGCACGTCAACGTCAGCGGCATCGCCCTGACGAAGTTCGCCAAGCGCGCGGCCAACGCCGTAAAGCTCATTGAGTTTCTTACCGGCGTCCCGGCCCAGGAACGCCTGTCAGCGGGCAATTACGAGTTCCCGGTAAACCCCGGAGCCCGGAAACACCCGCTGCTTGCCGGCTGGGGCGATTTCAAGACGCAGGACATTGATTTCTCCGTGCTGGGCGTCAACAACGCCAAAGCGATTCAATTCTTTGCCGAAGGGGGATGGAAATAGACCTTCCCTCTTCGCCCCCCGCTCCCGGCGCAAAGCCCTCTGCCGTTTTTAGAGGACGTGTCCGGACTTTGCGCCAGGATCTGCCGGCGACTTTCGCCAGGCGCGCGGCCGCGGGGCGGTTTTCCTGGAACGGCTGGGCCGCCGTGCGCGCCTTTTCCTTCTTGTGCGTCCTGCTGCCCCTTCTGCCACTTGCCGGGGGCCTGTTTCTGCCCTCCGGCGCGCATTGGGGTTATGTGCGTGACCACCTTTTGCGGGCCTATTTTGCGGAAACGGTTCTCCTGACCGCTGGCGCCGGCATATCCACCTTCCTCCTCGGTGTGGCCCTGGCCTGGGTCACGAGCATGTATGATTTTCGCGGCAGGAGATTTTTCGAAGTGCTTCTTGTTCTTCCCCTTGCCATTCCCCCGTACATCGCCGCCTATG
>JAISNZ010000038.1 GCA_031275955.1 Desulfovibrio sp.
CATCCGCGGCAATCACGTCGCCCGGGTGGAGGAAGGGAGGGCCGGCCCGGATGTTTTCGTGGCGGATGGACAAATCAAACCTGAAGCAAAGAGGAAAACGATTATGTCGAGCATGAAAAAACTGGCGAAGAAGCTCCTGATCAAAAGCGGCTTTGCCGCTGATGAGGCCGAGGTGGTAGAAGCCGCCGAAAAGCTGGTGGAGGCCGTGGGCGAGGAAGTCGCGGAAAAGGCGTTGGAGCCGGGCGCTCCCAACTTCGACGAGGAAGCCGCAAAAATTCTTGCGGACACGGAACTTGACGACCCCGGCAAGATCGCCGCCCTCAAGGCTCTTGCCGAAGGAACGAAGGCTGAGGGGACTCCGGAAAAGAAAGCCGCTGACAATGACCCGGAAAATAAAGCGATGGACGACGAGCCGGAGAAAAAGCCGGAAGCGGCGGACGCCGCGGACTTTTCGCCGGAAGAGCTGGCCGAACTGATGAAGGGCGCGGGCCTTGACCCCTCCGACGAAGTCGCGGGCAAAGCGTTTCTGGCCGGAATGAAGGCTGGCCAAGGGGCCAAAGACAACGAACCGGAGGCGGAGGATAACAACGCGCCGGGGAAGAAGGCCGCGGACTCCGGCAAGGAGGAAAAGCCCCTTACCGCCCAGGACGCCGCGCTTATCCGCAAACAGGCCAAGCGGGAAGCCGCGAGCGAAACCAAGGCGCACTTCCGCGGCCTTGCCGAGGCGGCCCGCTCCGTGCGCGGCTTGTGCGGCGAGCTGGACCCCCTGGCCTTTGATTCGGCGGAAGACATTTACCGGCACGCGCTGAAAAGTTCCGGGCGCGAGGTGACGACCCGGGACGCCGCCGCGCTCAGGGACATGGTCAAAATGGCCCTTGACGCCAAGGCGAACGCCAACAGGGCGCATATCCCGCCTTTTGAATCCCGCAAAATAGACGGCCAGTTTTCCGGCCTGAACCGCATCAACATTCAGCAGTAAGGAGACTGGAAAATGTCCCTGCAATCCCAGGTTTATCTCACGACGAATGCCGGCGTTCCCGGCATGAAAGCCGACGCCAACGAATTTGACTACTACCCCCAGAGCCTGGCCGCCGAAGGAGATGTCCCTGTCGGGGCTTTCGTCTGGCCCGGCACGGCCCCGGGAAGCCAGGGCAAGAAGGCCGGAACCGGCGTTCCCCTTGGCCTCGTGGAGCGCAATATCGTCTATCCCAACTATGACCCGCTGGAGGACGGCTCGGCGGTCGTCCCTGACGGTGAAACGCTGACCGTGGCCACAGCGGGCGCGTTTTACGCCGTTACGGGCACAGCCGCCACGGTGGGCCAGAAAGTGTTCGCCGTGCTGGCCGACGGATCGCTCAAGACCGCCGCCGCCGGGGCTACCGTTACCGGCGCGGTGGAAACCGAGTGGAAGGTCATAACCGCCGGAGCCGCCGGTGAAACCATCATCATCAAACGGAGCTGACGCCATGATTGGTATTACTTTTGACCAAGCCGCCCAGTACGGCTTCATCTTTCCCGGCGCCCGCGCCTGGATTGACAGGAGCAGGCTCAATCAGCTGGCTCAGGACGCGGCCCTGATCACCACCCCGAACACGGCGATTCCCGTGGAATTGCTGGCCTATATCGATCCCAGGGTGATCGAGATTCTGACCGCTCCCCGCCGGGCGCGGGAAGTGTTTACGGAATCCAAAAAGGGCGACTGGACGACCCCTTACGCCAAGTGGCGCGTGGATGAAATGGTCGGGCGCTCCCAGGCGTATTCCGACTTCGCCGACAACGGCGCGTCCGACGTGAACAGCAACTGGAAATCCCGGCAGCAGTATGTCTTCCAGACCAATATCCAGTATGGCGACCTGGAAACGGCCATGAGCGGCGTCGCCCGCATCAACCTGGCCTCGGCCAAACAGGCGGCCGCCGCCACCGTGCTGGATATCGACGCCAACAGATTCTATCTGCTCGGCGTTGACGGCCGGGAAATCTACGGCGTCCTGAACGATCCCAATCTTCCCGTGGCCATCACTCCCCTTACGGGTACGGGCGGGCTGACCTGGAGCGTCAAGACCACCGTCGAAAAGTACAACGACATCCTGGCTCTGTTCGCGCGGTTGTCCAAACAGAGCGCCGGGCTGATCGACCACACTTCCCCCCTGTATCTGCTGCTTTCCCCGGAAATGGAAGTGCGGCTTGGCGCGGCCACGGACTTCAACGTGTCGGTTCTGGACATGATCAACAAGTACTTTACCAGCATCAAGATTGTCTCCCTGCCGGAACTGTCCAGCGCAAGCTCGGGGCAGACCATGATGCTGGTGGCCTCTGAAATCGCCGGACAACCCACGGCCGAACTCGGTTTTGGGGAAAAGATCCGGGCCGGGCGTATCGTGGCCGAACTCTCCTCCCTGAAACAAAAGTGGGTTTCTTCCACCTATGGCGGCATCGTGCTGCAGCCCTTCGCCTTTGCGACCATGCAGGGCATCTGATCGCGGTCGCGGGCTTCTGGTCGGTCAGGAGCCCGCAATCGCCGAAAAAAACACAAAGGAAGCTTCGAAATGGCTGTGAAAAAAAGCGACAAAGAGAGCCAGGATTCCAAGGCGTCCGGCAGCGATCTGCTGACGGTTTCCTACAATTCTCCGCGCGGGATCGCTTTCCGCATCGGGGACAGGGAAATCTTGATCAACGGCAACGCTTCGCGCCTCGTGGGCAAAGAAAAGGGGATCATTCCCGTAGGCCGGTACGGGTATACCCGTATTGCCGCGGAGGACTGGGACGCCATCGAGAAGGCTTACGGCAGCATGGCTATCTTCCAAAAGGGCCTGATCTTCGCGGAGAAATCCAGGGAACGCGCCGAGGACAGGGCGGAAGAAATGGCCGGGACCAGACACGGGCTTGAGCCGGTGAACCCTGAAACCACCAACACCGAAGAGGCGAAGGCCGAGGCATAGTAAATGGCTGTCGTCATTTTCAGCCCTGAGGATTTCCGGCAGGATTTCCCCCAGTTCGCGGACGAGGAGAAATACCCCGACAGGCGGCTCAGAACGGCGTTCAGCGCGGCGGCAACCCTGCTGGACAATACGGATGCGTCCCCAGTCCCGTATGACCCTGAGACGGGAATTCCGCTCCGGGAAACTCTGCTCTATTTTCTTGCTTGTCATATTTTGACTTTGTCCGGATGGGCCGAGGGCGGCCAGGCCGGCCCGATGTCCAGCGCGTCGGAGGGGAGCGTGTCGGTAAGCTTTGCCGTGCCGCAGGTGACGGACAAAAGCTATTATTTGCTCTCGCCCTGCGGTCAGACCTATTGGCGGATGACCGCGCCTTACCGCTCGGGCGGGCGTTATTACCCGGTAAAGCATTTTCATCCGTGGGGATAAGCGCGACAGGAGGCTCCTGATGGTTCCCGGCCTCAATCTCCATTCCCTCGCGCGCGGGGCGATCAGCGCCCTGCATCCGGAAGTTCCGGCCAGGCTCTATCAGAGCGCGGGGCAGGTCACGGGTGAGGACGGCGCGGTCAAAGGCGTGTACGCCCCCGGCGTCCCCGTCAGCGCCCAGATTCAGTCCGAGGGGCCGACGGCCCTGGCCCACGCGGATCGGGTGGGCAGGGAAGAGGTCAGCCGCAAGCTGTACCTCTTTTCCGAGCCAGGCAGGCGCGTGGCCGGGATCGTCCGGCCCCTGGCGCGGGGAGGCGACATGCTCCAACTGGAGGACGGGACCTGGTGGCTGGTGGAGGGCGTCATTGAGGATTTTACCCTCTCCGGCTGGGCCTGCGTGCGGGCCACGATGCAGGTCGGGGGGCCTGATTTCGGCGGAGGGGAGGATCAGCCGTGAGTCAGGGACGAGCGGACCATATAGGCCGAGCGGGAAAGGCCCCGCGCTTTGGCCAGTTTGTCTATGGCGGCCAAGGCATGGCGGGGAACCGTTATGTTCACGCGCGCCGTGGCCTTTTCCAGAAAGGCCGTGTCCACATCCGCCAGAACGAGGATCCGCCCCGAGGCGTCAGGGGATTTCTGCGTATCCTCCAGAGAGCCCGGCAGGGGAAAAATTTCCGGGTCTTCCCCCTCCATCCACGTTTCCACCGCGTCCTGCACATCTGCCATCAGCTCGTCCAAGGTTTCGCCCATGGGATAACAACCGGTAAAATCGGGCAGCAAGCCGCCGTATCCGCTGCCCTCGCTTTTGTAGACAATCATGGGAAAACGCATCTTCACCTCAACTTCTCTCCGAGTTGCTGTTCAATCTTTTTCAGCAGGTCAAGGTCAATCTCATGTGAACCTTTGCTCACAACTGTCCAGCGCCCGTCAGTATGCCGGAATTTGGCGTGCTTTTTGGTTCCGCTTTCCTCAAAACCGAGTTCCCGGAGTTTTCGGATGAGTTCCCGCGTGTTCATGAAACCAAAAATACACATTGTATGTATTTTGTCAAGTACAGGAGCGAGGCATGCCTGATCCCGTCCTTCCCCTGCCCGAGGCCGGGATCTACGCGGCTGTCCGGGCTTTTGTCCTGGCCTATGCCCTGCCGGCCCTGGACCCGGCCAAGGTGATCCAGGGCTGGCAGAACCGGGCCTCCCTGCCGCCGGGCACGAACGACTATGCCGTGATCGGCGTTTCCGGCGACAGGCAGCGCGGCACGGCCGTGGAGGAATACGTCTGGAAACGGGAGGTCCCGGAAGAGACGGGCCGCCTTGCCGTCAGGGGACTGATCGAGGTCTTCGTCCGGGCGGACTTTTACGCCGGAGACGACACGGCCCGGCAACGGGCGCGCCGCCTGGCCCTGGTTACGCGCTCCAGCGCGGGCGTCCGGTTCTTCAACGAGCGGGGCATGTCCGCCCTGTACGCGGACGACGTCCGGGATCTGTCCTTTGTGGACGAGTCCAAACAGTTCGTCCGGCGCTATTCCACAACCCTGCACCTGACCCTGGTCACGGGCCTCAGCCTGGAATGCGAGGCCTTTGAGGCGGCCCGCGTTTCCCGCCTGGAAAACGTGGACGCGCATCATAAACCATGAGCCGGCCGCGCCGCGCAGGACGCGCGGACCGAGCGTCATCTAAAAAGGAGCATAGGCAATGGCCATACCAGCATCGCACATCGTCAGCGTCATCCCCCGGGTGATCACCGGCGGCAGCGCCGATCTGGAACTGAACGGGCTGCTGCTCACGGACAATCCGATCATTTCCGCAAGCACGATGGTTCTGGAGTTCCCCAGCGCCGCCGCCGTGGGCGACTATTTCGGCCGTCCGTCCGTGGAGTACGCGGCCGCGGACGTCTATTTCACCAGCTACAACAACAAATTCACGGCCCCCAAAGCCTTTTTTGTCGCCCGGCGCGTCGCCGCCGCCGCCCCGGCCTGGCTGCGCGGCGCCAGGATGAGCGCAACCCTGGCCCAGCTAAAGGCCGTCACCTCCGGCGGCTTAACCCTGTCCATCGACAATACCGCCGTGGCCGTTTCCGAGGTCGATTTCTCCTCCGCGAACAGCTGCTCGGAGGCGGCCGCCATTCTGCAGACGGCCCTTGCCGCCGAAAAGGCCGGGACGACGGTTTCCTGGTCCAGCCTGAGCGGGGCCTTGACCATCACCAGCCCGACGACGGGAGCGTCCTCCGAGGTCTCCTTTGCCGCTCCGGGAACGGGCACGGACCTTTCCGCCCTGCTGAACCTTACGGAGGAGGCCGGGGCGGTCCTGTCCGAAGGCATGGCGGCCTTGTCCGTTCCCGAGCAGATGACCAGGATCCGGGCCAAAACGGAAAACTGGGTCTCCTTCGCCACCGCCTGGGAGGCGGACGCGGCGGAAATGCTGGAATGGGCGGATTGGGCCAGCGCCAATTACGGCTGGCTCTATGTGGCCTACAGCACGAGCCCGGCCACGGTTTCCGCCGATTCCACGGCCGACCCGGCCAGCGTACTGAAGGAATCCGGAAACGACCACACGACCATAGTTTACGGCACCCTGGAATATGCCGCCTTCATCATGGGCGTCGTGGCCTCTGTCGCCTGGCAGCGGGTCAACGGCACAATTACGGCGGC
>JAISNZ010000045.1 GCA_031275955.1 Desulfovibrio sp.
CCCCCCCCCCCCCCCCCCCGCCGGGGGGCATGATGCCCCCCGGACCCCCCCATTTCACAAGCGGTTACCTCAAGGGAGGACAGCGGCCTTTCCCGCAGGACGGGCGCGGGGGTCCTGCCGGCTTCAAGGCGGATCGCCCGCCGGATCAGGGGGGGGAGATCCTCTTGCCGGTGGGCGGTGAGGACAAGGGCCTGGTCCGCCGCCTGGGACAAGGCCCGCAGGAAGGCCCCGCGGGCGGAGGCGTCCAGGCCGTCAAAAGGCTCGTCCAGGAGGAGCAGATCCGGCCGGGGCAGGAGGGCGCGCAGCAACAGGGCCAGGCGGAGCTGTCCCTGGGACATGGCCGGGGCCTTTTTGTCCAGAAGATAGCCGGCGCCCACGGATTCCGCCAGGGCGGCCGCCGCCTCGCGCTGCTCCCCGGCGCTTTGGCCGTAGAGCAGGGCCGTGTTGTCCAGGCCGGAGAGCAGGATTTCCAGGCCGCTGACCTTCCAGCCCTGCCGGACGTAGGCGCGCTGCAGGCGCGGCGAAACCAGCCGGACCCGCTCGCGGGCCGCGAGGGCCGAGGAGTCCGGCCTGCCCGCAAAGGCCCAGTAGATCCCTCCGGGGGCGTCCTGGGCCGGGCGCAGATCCCCCGCCAGCAGGCGGAGCAGGCTGGACTTGCCGCTCCCGTTGGCGCCCAGAACGGCCAGACGCTCCCCCCGCTCAATGTCCAGGCACAGACCGCTGAAGATAAGGGTTCGGCCCAGGCGGAGGGTGACGTTGTCCAGACGGACCAGGGGGAAGGCGGGCATGGGTCAGGGGACGGCCCCTATGGGCAGGGAGGAGCGTTTGCCCTGGACGATGACCTCGCTTTGCTCATAGCCGAAAGCGCGGGCATAGCGGGCCAGGGCGTCGAAGGCGAAGGCCGGCGTATTGGCGCAGTGGGCGTCGGACCCGAAACTGATGGGAACCCCCAGTTCGCGCGCCAGACGCATGATGGGGGGCGCGGGGTGGATCTCGTTGCAGGACCTGCGCAGGCCGGCGGAAGAAACCTCCAGCAGCATTCCGGCTTCCCTGATGGCCGTGAGCGCCTCGCGGACCAGGGCCAGGGCCTTTTCCGTCCCCAGCCAGTCCCGGAAGGAGTCCGGGCTGAAGATTTTGACCAGATCCGGATGGGCGGCAATGGTAAACAGGCCGCTCCGGCACATGGCGGCAAGATCCCGGTAATAGCGGGCGTAGACGGCGAAGCGCTCTTCTTCGCCCAGGTCCTTCCAGTCGTCCGGGGTGAAGTCAAATCCCCAGCGGCCCTGAAAGTGCAGGCCCCCGATGATGTAGTCAAAGGGATAGGCGCGGATCACCTCCTCCGCGAAATCCTCCCTGCCGGGAAAATAGTCCAGTTCCAGGCCGAGGAGGACGGTTACCCCCCGCTCGCGGCCGAGTTCCTTCAACTCCAGGACTTCGGCCGCATAGTCCGGCAGACGCCGGACCAGGGTTTCCTGATAGTCCCTGGGATAGAGGAATTCCGGCGGCCTGGGGGAATGCTCCGTGAAGCCGAAAATGGCCAGTCCGGCCCGGCAGGCGGCCTCGAACATCTCCCGCGTCCCCGCCTGCCCGTGGGAATAGGAGGTGTGGGAATGCAGATCCGCGGGAATGGGCAAAGGGGAGGACCCCGCGCCAGGGGAGGGGAGGGCGCCGGGCAAAGGAGAGGACGCGCCGGGAGGGGAGGTCATCGTCAATCCTTCGGATTTTTCAGCACAAGGTCAAAGGCCGCCCGGACGACTTTCCGGATGGCCGAGGCGCGCACGGGATCGTTGAGGACAATGGTGCCGGTCTGGGCGTAACGCGCCGGGAGTTGATTCAGGGCATAGGCGTAAATGTCCTGCAGGGCCTTGTCGGAAAAGAATTCGTCCTTCATGCCGTCCAGGATTTCCCGCATGCACTCGGCCACCCGCGTCTCATTCCTGTTGCGCAGGGAGAAGAGATCAACGGAGTCCACAAGATATTTTTCCCGCCGTTTCTGCATGGAACCTTCCTCCGCGAAAGGGGCCCCTCCCCAGGCTGGCTTGCCCGGCCGCCGGAAAGAGTATGGAGCGGGAAAGACAAAAAAGCAAGGGAATTCCAGTTGCGCCCGCTGGCCGCAATCGTCTCGGGAGACGGGCGTAAAGAGAATGCGCGCGCAATTTCTTTGCCCCTTCCTTTTATTTGGTCCGCTATTATAGCAATTTTTATATTGAATAAGGAGCATTGCCCGGAAGATGGAGATCTCCACCTAATAAAGAAGGATACAGGAAGACTGACCAGTGGAAAAAAACGGTAAAATTTGTGAAAAATCCCTTGACACGGGTGGGGAAAGCGCTATTGTCCGCCATAAGACCGCGGAAACGGATTGAGATCCGCGGTCTGGAAAAGAGCGTTGCCGCAAGGTTGCGCGGTTTTTGGCCCCTTCCGGGGGCGTTTCGCGGGGGCGAAGCGCCGGAGGGCGTCAGGCTTGGCTCAGGGGGCTTCGGCAGCGCCCGCGCTGTCGGAAGATTTGGGGGAAATCATGTTCTGGGGAGCAATCCCTCTTTCCAGTGACAATTTCTTTTCGGCTTCCGCCTTTGGGCGGCTTCCTCTCCTTTTGGGGAGCGGGTCGCGGCGGGGTCTTTCCTTCTCTCCTGAACTTTACTCCTCCAGTTGCCAAAGCGGTTCGGCAGTCTTCTGCCGGGCTGTTTTTTGTCTTTTTCCGGGCCTTTCGCCCGGGGTGTTCGGGGAAAATTTCGCCGCGCGGGAAAGGGCGCTTCCTTTTCCGCCAGGGACGCGCTGGCCGCGTCCGGGGCGAGTTCGCTCATAACGGGGCCGGGGCGCAGTGCCTCTGGTCCGCGCAGAATGTATAGGGGGATATCATGTCACAGGCCAATTCCGCTCAAGGTTCCGTGCTTCAGGTTTCCAAGCCCGCTCCGGGAACAACCCAAAGCATCCCCGTGCCTCCTCCGGCTGAGGCCGGATCGGCGGTTGTCCTGAATTTTGACACGGGCGACGGGGTCTCCGTCAGCCGCGGCGGCAACAACCTGCTCTTTGCCTTTGATGACGGAAGCCAGATCCAGCTTGTGGATTTCTTTGTCACCAGCGGCCGGGATCTTCCCCTCTTCCGCATGGCGGACGGGGCGGAGGTGCCGAGCGCCACAGTGCTTGCGGCCCTGAACAGCGAGATGGATTTGACCACCGCGGCCGGACCTTCCCGGAGCGGCAGCGGCGGAGCGGGGGACTACGCCGACTACGCGGGGAGCCTTTTGGGCGGCGTGGACAGGCTGGGCATGCAGTCGGGCATCGGCCAGTGGTCGCGGGAGAGGGAAGTCCTTGATGACGGCGGCAGGACCGATCCCGTTCAAGGACCCCAGGGGCCGCCCGCCGGCTTCACCCTCAACTTCAACGGCGACGGCTCGGACCTGTTGTCGGAAGCATCCCTGGCCTCCGGCACCCTGAAGGACGGGGATCTTTCCCGGACCATTTCCATAACCGCGCAGACGGCCGGCATTGACGGCGGCCCCTATACCCTGGACACCACGGGCTGGACGAACAACGGCGACGGCACCTTCAGCCTGGGCGGCTCCTACGGCGCCCTGACCTATGACCCGGCGGCCAACACGCTGACCTATACCCTGACCTCGGCCGTGCGCAACGACCCGGACAGCGATTCCCAGGACGAGGTCTTCGGCAATATCGTGCTCCGGGACTCCTACGGGAACACCTACGGCGTGAGCGCCAGTGTGACGATTCTGGACGACGCGCCGGCGGACGACGCCCGCACCTATTTTGAGGCGGACGCGGCAAGCGTGAACAGCGGCTATGCCTTCCACGGCGCCTGGGGCGCGGAGTACGGCGCGGACGGAGCGGCGGAGGAACTGCCTCGGGCGATCACGGTGAACTATACGGACGCGGACGGCAACCCGGCTTCGGTCAGCGATACCAACGGCGACGGCAAGCTGGAGATCCCCGGCTACGGCGCCCTGACCCTGAATCCCGACGGCACCTTTGACTTCCAGGCCAAGCCCAATGTCGAGGGCAAACTTGAATTTGAGATGACGGTCACGGACGCGGACGGCGATACGCTCAGCCGCGATTTCAGCGTGGATGTGACGCGGCGCACCCTGCCGGATGGCACGGAACTCGGCAGCGGCAAGGACGAATGGTTCGCGGAAAGCAACCTGCCCGGCGGCACGGCCGCGGACGCGACCCAGGCCACCAAGCAGATCGGCATTCCGGACGGCTGGAAGATCAAAACCGACGGAAGCGGCGACTGGACGGACAACGGCGACGGCACCTTTAGCCTGGCCGGGGACAACGGCCACCTGACCTACAACGCCGATACGAACCGGCTGACCTACACCCTGGAAACAACGGCCACGCACGGGGAACCGGGCACGGATACGGACCTCACGGCTTTTGACGCCCTCGGCACGGTGACCCTGATCGACGCGGGCGGGAACACCGTTGACCTTCCCGTCAACATCAAGATTCACGACGATGTGCCCCAGGCCGCCTTCGGCGGAGCGGAAGAAGCGCGGAGCGGCGTGGCCTACGAAGGTTCCTGGAGCGCGATCTACGGCGCGGACGGGGCCGGAAGCATGGTCCTGACCATCACTGACGGCGACGGCAACACGGCCACGGCTGCCCCCACGGTTTCGGGCTTGCAGGACCTCGGCGACTTCGGCAGCATTGAGTTCCATACGGACGGCACTTTTACCTTCATCCCG
>JAISNZ010000187.1 GCA_031275955.1 Desulfovibrio sp.
GTTCTGCCTGCATTTGCCTTCCTCCCGGCGCGGATGTACACTTTTGCCCGCGGGAGGCAAACAACCCCTCCCCACCGCCATGAAAACGATTCGCATCCTGGCGGTCGGCCGGCTGAAAACTCCCTTCTGGCTGGCCGCCTCCCAACACTACCAGGGCCGCCTTGCCCATTCCTTCCGCCTGGAGGAAATCCTTGTCAAGGACGCCCCGGCCGGCGCGTCCCCGCAGGAACGCCGGGAGACGGAAGCCAGGCGCCTCTCCGGGGCGATCCGCCCCGGAGATATCCGCATCTGCCTGGACGAACGCGGGACCGCCCGGACCTCCGAGGCCTTCGCCGCCTTTCTGCAAGGCCTTTTCCACTCCGGCAGAACGCCCTGTTTCCTCCTGGGCGGCCCCTTCGGCCTGGCCGACTCCCTCAAAACCCGGAGCGACCATCTGCTCAGCTTAGGTCCGCTGACCCTGCCCCACGAACTGGCCCGGGTCGTCCTCCTGGAACAGATCTACCGCGCCCGGACCATCCTGGACAAAACAGGCTATCATCATTAGGGAAATCCTTCAGAGCACTTCATAAATCCGGGTATACACGTCATCATAAACCAGACGGAAATAGGGCGCAATGCGCGGGTCCTCCGGCGGGCGGAGCAGCAACTGCGCCATCATCGTGTTGTAGTAGACGGAATCCACCACGATTTTGTCGTTGGAGACGCCGGAAAAGGCCAGCCTTCCCCGCCGTCCTTTCCAGAAGCGGGCCAGGAGATCGTTCCTGTCCCGATCCTCCGGGTAGGCCCACTCCGGCGGCAGGGGGTTGAAAATAAAGTGGTAGCCCTCGGTGCGGTTATAGGCGACATGCTCAACGCCCTGGGGAGAGAAGACGTCAATGCTGCCGGCGTACACGGGCTGTCCGTTGGGGGAACGCACCCGGCCCGTGGTCAGGGTATATTCCAGGGCCTGGGAAATGTTGTTCATCAGCGCCCCCGCGCCGCTGCGCCGGACGAAATTCCAGGAACCGTAGCGGGTCACCCACAGGCCCAGGCGGAGCAGCTCAAAACTGACCACCAGGTATTGCCGTCCCGGGGCCTCAAGGAGGGGGAAGGCCGGATCCCCCAGTCGCTCCATCAGGGCCTGGGCCTCCGTGGCCGAGAGGTTCTCGAAGACTTTGGCCGGGGTATTTTCCTTGAGGGCCGTATATTTGATCACCTGCCGGGCGAAGCGGGGATCGGCCGTCGTGTACACGGCGGCCGGCAGGTACAGGGAAGGCCCGCCGTGTCTGGCCCCATCGGCAATGGTCGCGCGGGCGGCAAAATGATGGGCGGCGTATCCCCAATCCCACCAGTTCCAGATCACGCTCTCCCGGGGAGTGTGATCCTTGAGGAAACGCAGGGCCGCCGCCTGTTCCCGGCTGATGACCGGCCCCTGGCTGTAGTCGGGCAGGAAGGCCAGCAGCGGCCAGGCGAGGACAAGGCAGAGCAGGAGGCACCAGAGGAAGCGCAGGGCTTCTTCCCCCTGCCGCACGCGGACGATGAGGGGCGAACGGGCCATAAGCCCGAGGATGAAGGGGGCAACCCGCTTTCCGCTCCGCCGGAGCAGGGGGCGGGAGCGGAAAAAGATCTGCTCGCAGAGGATTCCGCCGGCCATGCACAGGGCCAGGGCCAGTCCCGGAGGGCCGAACATGGTCATGCGCCCGCCCATGTGCAGGCTCATAAAGGCCAGGCCCAGCAGGGGCGCGTACCACAACAGGGCGGGGAAGAACAGGATTCCCGTGACAAAGGCCAGAAAACCAAGCAGGGCGACGATATCGTAGGGGTACACATAGGCGGGAAGATCCGCGCAATCGATGATCTGGACCTCAATAACCGACTGGGCCACGGAGGGAAAGATCAGGGGGTCCTCCAGCGCCGTGGACAGGCTGCTGAGGTCTCCGCCGCGCTGGATATAGGCGACCAGGGAACGCTGCATGGCCGCGAACACCCCGGTATCGCAGACCAGGACAAGGACCGCCGCCCACAGGCCCGCAAGGCAGAGCCGGCTCCAGAGTATCCGCCGTCCCAGGCGGGCCGGAGGGGAAAGGGGACCGGACTCCTCAGTTTCCGGCAGGATGCCCAGGCCCCCGGCATAGGCCAGGGCGAAAACCATTCCCGGCAGGCCGGCCAGCAGGGGAAGGACATGGCAAAGAGCCGCCCGCAGGAGGAGATCCCTTCCCCCCCGCGGTCCCAGGACCAGGATCAGCAGGGGAATCAACAGGCTGGAAAAACGGACCAGATAGGGAAAGAGGGAATGCCAGTCCTGGGTCCAGTGGCCGAACAGGCCGGAAAGGGCCAGAAACAGGGTCCAGGGCCAAGGGAAGATGCCCCGGCGCAGGGCAGCGCGCCCCATCTCCAAAACGCCGGCCCGGCCGGAAGACCCGAAAAACCAGCGGGGAAAGGGGGGCTCCGGAACAAAGGGGAGACAGGAACTATCCCCTGTTTCTCCTTTCTCCCGCGCGCGCCTCCGGAAAAAAGCGGCCAGAAGATCCGCGGGACAGGCCAGCCAGGGAGTGAGCCACAAGGCCGGGGCAAACCCCAGAAGAACGGCGAAGAGGAGAACCACCAGATCCGTGTCGTAAAACCCCAGCAGGGTGCGGGCAAAAAAACCTGGGGAAAAGGAGACCAGAAGGCCCGCGCAGACTCCGGCCCAGGGATAGCCCAGGCCCCAGCCCCACAGGAAGACGGCCACCGCCGAAAGCGCCCCCAGCACAGGCGGCAGCCAGAATCCCAGATTGGCCGGGGTCATGCCGGTGATTCCGGCCAGAATCCGCACCAGCTCGGACATGGGATGCCCGGTCCCGAATTCGAAACCTTCCGCTCCGGCTATCCAATGGTAGGCGTCATGAGTGGCCAGCAGGCGCTCACCGTCCAGCATATAGGCGGGGCTGCCCCAATAGGGCAATTCCAGCAGACGCCCCCCCAGGGCGAGCAGGAAGGACAGGGCCGCGGCAAGCGCGAATACGGCCAGCCGCCTGCCCCGGCTCTGTTCCGCTCCCTCCACCCGGATGCCCGGCGGCAGGAAGACGGGGAGGGTATGAAAAAAGAAGCGGCGGCTCCAGCCAAACATGCCGGGAATCCTCATTCAAAGACAGTATCAGGAGTAAAGACCCAGAAATGACGCCTGTCGTTCGCGCCGGCCGCATAGGCCCGTTGCGCCAGCAGGGACCATCCTTCCGGCGGCGGCGGGGCCGGGGTCAGGGCCAGAAAGAGGCAGCAGCCGCGGGGGGCGATGTGCCCGGAGACCAGGGCCAAAACCTGTTCCCAGGGCATAAAGGCCCGGCTGAGAACGAGATCCGCCGAAAAATGCCCTGCCAGAAAGGCTTCCGCCCGCCCCCGGTAGACCCGTACCCCCGGCAGGGGACAGACGGCCAGCACGGTCTGCAGAAAGGCGGACCGCCTGTCCCGCGCTTCAATGAGCGTATAGCTTCCCCGCCGCCAGAGCAGACGCAGGGGAATGCCCGGCAACCCGGCGCCGGCTCCCAGATCCCACGTTTCCGGCGCTTCCGGCAGGGACAACTCCCGCAGGAAATCGGCCAGATGCAGACTGTCCGCCACCAGATCGCGCAAAACAGCGGCCGGGTCCGAAGGCCCCACCAGATTCATGACCCGGTTCCACTTGCAGAGCAGGGAAAGATAGAGGGCAAGGCCGTCAGCCTCTGTCCGGGACAGGGGAAACCCCCTCTCCGCGCACCAGGAGCGGATCTCTTCCGCTCCGAGATCCCGCTTGCCGGCAGAGGAACTCCGCGCGGCATCTTTTTTTCCGCTCCTCATGGCCGATCCTCACAACAGCGCGCAGCCCGGGACTCCGATGCCGTTTTGATCTGAAATTCGGATTAGCCCCTGCCGGCCATGAAATCCGGGGAACCGGAGCCGAGGCCAGGGGCATAGCCCGCCGCCAGGGCGCGCGTCAGGTAGGCCTGGGCCAGACGGATACTGTCTTCCAGAGTATGCTCAAGGCCCAGAAAAAAGGCGATGGCGGCGGAGAGGGTACAGCCGGTGCCGTGGTTGTTGGCGGTCTCCACCCGCGCGTGGGGCAGGGGAAGAAGCGGCCTTCCGGGCAGGGCCAGCCAGTCCACAAGGCTCTTTTCCGTATCGTATTCGGGGAAATGCCCTCCCTTGATCAATACCGACCGGGCGCCCTTGCCCAGAAGGGCGGCGGCGGCTCCGGCCACGTCGGAGATCCCGGCAATGGTCCGGCCGGAAAGAAGCTCCGCCTCGAATTTATTGGGGGTCAGGCAAAGGGCCAGAGGGAGAATATCCCGAATCAGCGTTTCCACGGCGTCATCCCGCAACAGGGAATAGCCGGACTGGCTCACGCTGACGGGATCCACCACCAGGGGGAAATCCGCCCCGGCCAGTTCCCGGGCCAGGGTCTCCATGATCCCGGCCGCGTAGAGCATGCCGGTCTTCGCCGCCTTGACGGGAAAACCGTCCCGCACCGTCCGCAATTGCAGGCGGATGAAATCCTCCGGAAGGGGATGGATGCCCCGGACCTCGGCTCCGTTCTGGGCCGTAAGGGCTACCAGGACAGAGGTCCCGAACCCCCCGAGGGCGGTGATGGTCTTGAGATCCGCCTGAATGCCCGCCCCGCCGCCGGAATCGGAGGTGGCAATGGTCAGAATGACCGGATGGGCGCGGTTCTGTTCCACAGGCGTCACAATCCTCCCCTGTCGCTTTTCCCCTATCCGGGCCGTTCCCGTCTGTCAAGAAGCCCGCGGGGTTGCCGCAGGGCTGACGCATCTAATTTTTTGATTTAATTCACTATATTACAATAGTTGGCTTTCAGATTCGCGGCGGCGGCAAAGCCGCCTTGCTTCTCACGAAGCCTACGGCTTCGGGCGATGCTTGCGCATCGCCCCAGGGCTGACGCAATAAGATGCGTCAGCCCTGGGGGTTGCCGCCGGGCAAAGGAGCGGTGATCCGAAATGAGGGCGCGGGGGCATCATGCCCCTGCTGGGGGAGTTTGAGGGGGCAAAGCCCCCTCAAAGGGAATAAATCAGTGTTTCCCTAAATCCGGTTGTCGGTCAGATGTCCGGTAAGGAGTTCGGGGGAAAGGACCTCCCGTGTCCCGGAGGAGTCGGGCTCAGGGGCGTATTGCGCGGTAAGGGCGCGTTTGTGCAGGACATAGCCCATATTTTCCTGAGCCACGGTAATGCTGCCGCGGCGCAAGGCGTCCGCGACGCGTTCCCGCCAGAAGGCAATCATTTTTTCGGAGTGAACGCTAAGGGCTTGGGGCATGGCGCTCTCCTGCAAGCTTATTTCTTTTTCCGCAAAGGCGCGTTTTTGGCCTTGGCGAGGATTTTGTCCCGGATCGTTTCAAAGCGCAGAATCGTGCGCAGGGAGGCGATCCCCAGCGCCAAAATACTGACAACGAAAAAAAGGGCCTTCTGCACGTTCCAGCGTTCGCTGGAGATGAGGGAGGCGGTCCAGTCCATCCCGATTTTATCTCCATAGATCAGCAGCAGGGGCAGAAGGACGAAGATGATGATAATTCCGCCCAGCTCACACCAGAAAAAGGTCTCGGCCACAGAGAGGAAAAAAAGAGTCGCATCGCGGACAATCCGCAGAAACTTGAGCCTGCCTTCCAGCTTTTTCAGGCGTTCCCCTTCCTGCTCTGTCAGCAACTGGGCCTTGCGGAAGGCGTCGGGAAGATGAAAGTTCGTGGCGTTGGCCCAGTTCAGGTTGAGGACGCTCTGGTTGTACGTTTTGTTGAAATCCACCAGGGCCGAGGGGAAGGGAAACCAGGAGGATTCCTCGTGGATGGCGCGCAGGCGTTCGGAGTATTCCTTGAATTTCCCCTTCATGGCGCGGCTTTCCCGGGTAACGAAGGACTGCATCTCCTGCTCCACCTGGGCGTGCCCGGAGACCAGCAGTTGGAAGGCGACATAGTTGCTGCCGGACTCCAGTTGCAGAAGCTTGCTGATTTGTCCGCTCATCTTTTCCGCAAAAGGGTGTTCCGGCAGGAACCAGGAGGAAAGATCCTCCTGCAGGCGGCGCAGCTGGAGGGCTTCCTCCCCGGCCCTGCCTTTCATGGCGAGCCAGAGGGAATGGAGAAAGGTTGTGATCTGCACATGGCCGCGTTCCATTTCGGGGTCGAGGAGGATCTTGTTGAAATAATGGGGGTTATTCTCCACCAGATCCCTGAGGCCGTTCAGGATCTGGGCGGAAAACCCGCTTTTGACCATGCAGACCGCCTTCCGGTAGGCAACCTCCCCCCAGCCGGGCAGGGCGCGGGCAATATGATCATAGGCCGCCATGGCCTGGGCGAAGCGGCTCTGGTATTCCAGAAGCCGGGCCTGCAAAAGCTGATGCCAGAACTGGACGATGGGGAAGGGGCTGCTCATTTCGGCTTCCCGCCAATAGGCGCGGGCCTTATCCAGATCCCCGCGCTCCAGGGCCACAAAGCCCCTCAGGGAGGGGATGCGGAAGTCCTTGGGAAAGCGGACGGCCAGATTCTGCAGTTCCTTTTCCGCATCCGGCAGATTTTTCCGTTCCGGGTAGTCGTCCAGGAGCTGCCGGACAGGGCTTCCGGCGTCATCGGGAAGAAGATCCGCCGCCATTTTGGCCGGTTCCTTGCTGCGCGCCCGCCAGAAAAAACGCATGGCCCTCGGCTGCAGGATCCAGTCAATATCGAAGAAAGCGTCCAGAAGAACGCCGGGGGCCGTTGTTTCCCGGATCAGGGCGGCAATGGCCGCGGTCCTTTCTTCTTCCGCGGAGGAGGAAAGACGCGCGTCTATCTCCCGCGTGGCCGCGCTCATGGCGGAAAAATCCAGTTGCGCCACCCGGTTCCAGACCCTGCCGTCATGTTCAGTCAGAATCCTGGCGGGACATGCGCCGGGGGCATGGCTGCGCTGGCCGCAATAAAAACATTGCGGATTCACGCCGCCTATCAACTGCACGGGGACCAGCTGCGGCAGGCTGCCGCCCCCATCCCCGCCTTCCTGGCGCAAACCGACGCTGACCCAGTCGTCCGAGGTCCGGTTGGCCAGGGCAAAGCGCACATTGTGAAAGAAAAATCCCTCGCCCAGCATCAGGGCGTCCCGGATATACATGTGCGGATAGTCCGGAGTCAGCTGATCCCAGATCAGCCCGGCCTTGAGGGGAAGGTCCTGGTTAAAGTTCAATCCCTTGCGCTCAACCACCGCCAGCACGGAGGGCCAGTAGCGATCCGGATCTTCCGCCTTCAGGCGGGCCACCAGGGCAAGGAAGTCCCGGCACCAGTTTTTGAACTGGCGCAGCCCTTCCAGAGGGAACATGAGGAAAAAATCATGGACGAGAAAGCGGTATTTGTTGCGTTGCAACACCGTTTCCACCTGGGCAAAGAACTCCCGCCAGCCAATCTGGAAAGCCTTGTCCACGGGGCTGCCCACAGGGCGCAGAATGGCAAACCAGCCCATGGAGGACTGATAGGGGAGCCGGCCGTCCACCTCCATGCGCCGCCAGATTGCCGGGTCCATGCCCGGAGGCAGGTCGGCCGGGCGCTGATCAAGGGTAATCCCCGGTTGCCGGTCCACCATTTCCCGCATGGCCACATGTACCCAGATCCGGAAATCCTGCGGGTCCTCCTGGTGCTGCTTCCAGAGGGATTCATCAAAAATCAGATTCCTGTCGCCGTCCGTCCCCACGGCAATGCGGACCGGAAAGAGGGACAGAAAAACGGCGAGATGGTTGAACCGGGCCCACACCGCCAGGCGGGCGGAGGCCAGCAGGACATCGGTATTGAAAAAAAACCACAGGGCCTGAGCGTCAGATCCGGCGACGCGAACGCCGCCGTATTCCTCAAGGGTCTGCGCCAGAACAGGATTGACCTCGCCGCCGGGCCAGACAAGCCAGATGGCATAGCCGTCGGCCTGCATCTGCAACTGCCTGACCTCGGAGAATTTTTCCTGAAGGGTTTGGAGCATGGGCATCGGCGTTCATCCTTCTGCCGGGAAAGCGGAGGTCTTCCGTATCGCCGGCTCCCGGGAAGTCCTGCAATAAACAGGCCAGGCGCTCCTCTCCAGGGAGAGGCCGGGCGCCCTCCGTTTCCGCAGCCTTCCCGTGAGGCCCCGCTCTGCGGACCCGCCGCGACAGAACCTTCCCCGGACAGAAAGAGATCCCTCCGCGAATCCGCGGCGCATAGCTCCAAGCTATCCTTCCGCTTCCAGGCTGTCAAAAACTTGGGGAAACAGCCGGAAAAATTTGCCTTTCCGGGCAGGCGGCGGGCTGCATGCTCCTTTCTGCTGTGATAATCCATCGAAAATTATAAGAAAAATTTTTTTGGCATTTATATTGCTTTCTCCCGGCAAACCCTTCAAGGAGGAAAAAAACATGTCTTTGGTCATAAACCACAATATGATGGCAATGAATGCGGCCAGGAACCTCGGCGTCTCCTATGACAGACTTTCCACCTCAACCAGGCGCCTGTCCTCCGGCCTCCGCGTCAGCACCGCGGCGGATGACGCCGCCGGCCTGGCCATCCGCGAGCTGATGCGGGCGGAAATCGCGAGCATGAACCAGGGCGTCCGCAACGCCAACGACGCCATTTCGCTGATTCAGACGGCGGACGGCGCCTTGCAGGTTGTCGACGAAAAGCTCATCCGCATGAAGGAGCTGGCTGAACAGGCGGCCACGGGCACCTACAATTCGGATCAACGCCTGATGATTGAATCCGAGTATCAGGCCATGGCCTCGGAAATCACCCGGATTGCCAATGCCACGGATTTTAACGGCATCCACCTGCTCAACGGCAACCTGTCCAGGACCACCCACGACGGCTCGGGGCTCACGGCCACAGGCAAGCTGAAGATCCACTTCGGCACCGGCAACGACTCCGCCGAGGATTATTACTATGTCACCATCGGCGATTCCACGGCCTCCGCCCTGGGGGTCGGCAACAACGCCACCGTGGGCAAGGCCGGATACACCATTTCCACGCAGGAGGCCGCCCAGAAGGCCCTGGAGGCCCTGAACCTGGCCATCATCTCCAAGGACAATATCCGCGCCCACCTCGGCGCCATGCAGAACCGCCTGGAAAACACCATCTCCAACCTGCAGATCCAGGCGGAAAACCTGCAGGCCGCCGAATCGCGGATTTCCGACGTGGACGTCGCCTCGGAAATGACGGAATTTGTGCGCAATCAGGTCCTCTCTCAGGCCGCCGTAGCCATGCTCGCGCAGGCCAACTCCCTGCCGCAGATGGCCCTCCAGCTCATCGGAGGCTGAGCGATTTTTCCATCCGGCTGAGGCAGACCAAAGACAGAAGGCCCGGGGAGGCATCCGCCCCCCCGGCGCTTTTCCCCTTCCTCCGCCCCGGGAAAGCGCGCCGCCCAAAGGCGTTTCCCCCTTCGCGGGGCGGGAAAAAT
>JAISNZ010000215.1 GCA_031275955.1 Desulfovibrio sp.
CGATGCCGGCCTGATGGCAGGTGTCGATCAGCCGGCGCAGGTCGTCCGGAGAGCCGAAGCGGGAGGTGGGAGAGTAGTACTGGCCTGTCTGGTAGCCCCAGGACTGATCCAGGGGATGCTCGGCCAGGGGCATGAATTCAATATGGGTGAAGCCCAGGTCCCGCACATAGGGAACCAGTTGTTCCGCCATTTCCCCATAGGTCAGGAAGGGACGGACGGGGTCCTGGCGCCGGCGCCAGGACCCGGCATGCACCTCGTACATGGACAGGGGTTTGCGCAGATAAAAGTCCGCCTGTTCCCGCCCGGCCATCCACTCCCCGTCATGCCACTGGTAGGAGCCGAGGCCGCGGGTGACGGAGGCTGTTCCCGGCCGGTATTCCGAGGCAAAGGCAAAGGGATCCGCCTTGTAGACGATTTCTCCGGTCGCGCCCTTGATGCCGAATTTGTACAGCCGGTCAAAGCTGATGCCGGGCACGAAGGCCGCCCAGATCCCTGAACTGCCCACAGGATAGAGGGGGATTTCTCCCCAGGCCCAGAAATTGAATTCCCCGGCCAGGTGTACCTCTTTGGCGTTGGGAGCCCAGACCGCGAAGCGAAAACCCCTCTCCTCCCCTTCCGTATGCGGGTGGGCGCCGAGGACGCGGTACAGATCCCAGTGTTCCCCCTGCCCGAAGAGGTAGAGATCGAAAGGCTCAATGAACAGGGGACGGCTTTTTTTCTTATTCGACATCTGGCCGCAACCCCTGCTGAATGCCGCGGTACAGATCAATATACCGCCTGCCGGAACGCTCCCAGGTGAAGTTCTGGCCCATGGCCGCGACCATCATCCGCCGCCAGGCTTCCCTGTTCTGCTCCCAGAGGCGGATCGCCCGGCGGACGGCCTCAAGAAACTCTCCCGGCGTGCTGTTCAGAAAGATGAAGCCGGTGGCGTTGTCCGCGGGCCAGGGAACGATGGTGTCGCGCAGGCCCCCCACCGCCGTGGCCACGGGAGGCGTCCCGTAGCGCAGGGCGTACATCTGGGTCAGACCGCAGGGCTCATAGCGCGAGGGCATGAGGAAGATGTCCGATCCGGCCTGAATGCGGTGGGCCAGATCCTCCGTATAGCTCACGACCGCTGTCACCCGGCCGGGATAGGCGTGCATGAACTCCACCGCCTTCCGCTCATGCGCCGGTTTGCCTTCGCCCAGAATGATCACTCCCACGTTCAGGGCCATCAGGTCCGGCATGATTCTGTAGACGAGGTCAATGCCTTTCTGTCCGCGCAACCGGCCGATAAAGCCGAGCACGGGCCGCTCCATGAGGGCCGGTTCAAGCCCGAGTTCCCGAAGGAGTTCGCGCTTGCAGACGGTCTTGCCCTCAAGGTCGCCGGCGGAATAGACGCCGGGCAGCACCGGATCGCGGGACGGCTCCCAGACGTTGTAGTCGGCGCCGTTCAGGATGCCGTGCAGATGGAACTCCCGGGAGCGCAGCACCCCGTCCAGGCCGCAGCCGAATTTCTCCGTCAGGATTTCCCGCGAATAGCTCGGGCTGACCGTTGTCACGGCATCGGCATAGGCAATGCCGCCCTTGAGCATATTCAGGTCGCCGTAAAACTCCACCCCCCCCGCGTTCCAGGCTTCATCGGGCAGGCCGGTCTCGTCAAACAGGCGCGAGGAAAACCGGCCCTGAAAGGCCAGATTGTGCAGGGTGAACACGGTGGCGGTCTTGTCCCAGAAGGGGCTGACCCGGCGCCGGAAGTAGACGTAGGGGGGAATCAGGGCGCTTTGCCATTCATGGGCATGGACCACCGCCGGCGGATCTCCAAGTTCTTCCATCAGGGAAACGGCCGCCTTGCAGAAAAAGATAAAGCGTTCGGCGTTGTCGAAGTAGTCGCCGGAATGCTCGCCGTAGTAGAAACGCCGGTCAAAAAATTCCCCGCGATGGATGAAATAGACGGGCAGGCCATGGTAGTCCGCCGTATAGATGTCCGCGGTCACCGGCGGCCAGGGGTATCCCACCGGGCAGGCGGACATGAACAGGCGGATGGGAAACTCCGCGGTGCTCAGGCGCCCGTAGAAGGGGGTAATGACGGCGGAGGGCATGCCCAGCCGGGAAATGGCCAGGGGCAGCGCCCCCATGACATCGCCAAGCCCTCCGCTCTTGGAAAAGGGATAGATCTCGGACGTGATGAAAAAGACTTGCGCGGACATGGAAATTCCTCTTCGCAGCCGCGGGGCCGCGGTCACGTCATTCCGGGGAGTCGCCGAGCCTGGCGACAAAATCCCGCACGATCCGGTCATGATCGAAGGCCAAAGGCTCCGGCAGGGCATCAAGGGCGAAAAAACGGGCTTCCTGCGCGTCGTCGCCGCCGCATAGCGCGCCGGGATTTTCCGCCGCGCCGGTGAACACCGTGCTGATGGTGTGCAGGCGGCTGTCCCTGGCGGGGTTGGAATAGACCCCCAAAAGGGCTGTAAGGCGCACCTCGAGCGCCGTTTCTTCCCTCGCCTCGCGCACGGCGGCTTCTTCCACGGTTTCCCCGTAGTCCACAAATCCTCCGGGCAGAGCCCAGCCATAGGGGGGATTTTTCCGTTTCACCAGCACCAGGCCGCGTTCCGGATGGTAAATCAGCACATCCACTGTCGGCACAGGATTTCTGCGCTCCGCGGCCCAAGGAACATCCCGCGCGGCCGTTCGCCGTTGTCCCGTTCGATCGCGCATCCCTTCTCCTGTCTGATCAGGCACGGCTTCTCCTCTCCTTTTTCCCCGGGCGCATGCCGCCCTTAATTCGGACTTCAAATCAAAACCGCGTCCCTGCGGTTTTGATTTGGCGGCTGCGGCGGGAACGCGGCCTTGCCGCGGCATCCTGTCCTGGATTCCAAGACTAGCATACAGAGCATGCCAAAAAAGACAAGGGGATTGTGACCAAAAAGGAACAGATCAAAACAGGGCGCGGTTTTGATCCGCGCTCCGCATTACCGGAGAGATTCCGCTTCCCGGCCGGGCGGTTCCACAGGAAAGCCCGTCTGAAGAAGATCCGCCGTGGAGACCGCCCCCTCGCGCAGAACCCGGATCAGCGCCTCCCCGCGGTGTTCCCGGATATCCACCACAGTGGAGGGCAGATCCCCCGCGGGAGCGGGTCCGGCCACAAAAACCCCGGCCACCCCGGCCGCCAGTTCCGGATCCAGCAGCTCCGGGGCGCAGACAGGCGCTCTCCCGCTGATGTTGGCGCTGGAGGCCACCAGGATCAACCCGGACATCCCGCACAGGGCGATCACCGCTGGATGCGGGGAACACCGCACCGCCAGACGGCGGGGACCGGCAGTCAAAAGATCCGGAATCTCGTCGCGGGCCGGCAGAACAAAGGAAAGCGGGCCCGGCCAGAATCTGTCCATCAGGCGGGAGGCGGCAGCGGGGACATCCGTCACCAGGGCGCCAAGCTGTTCCCGGCGCGAAATCACAAGCGGCAGAGGCAGAGAAAGGGGACGCCTCTTCAGGGAAAACACCGCTCCCACGGCATCCGGGTTCAGGGCGTTGCAGCCGACGCCGTAAAAAGTCTCCGTGGGAAAAATGATCAGACGCCCCTGCCGCAGCGCCTCACAGGCGGATTCAAGGGAAAGAAGCCGCGGCG
>JAISNZ010000222.1 GCA_031275955.1 Desulfovibrio sp.
ATAGCAAATATAAGCAATAGAAGTTGCATATAATAATTTCAACATGTTACAAATATTTTAAGGCAAAGTCCGACAGGCTCCTAGCCGGAGACAGCCGGATCATGTTCCAGGCTCTGGGCTGGCGCGGGCAACTGGGGGCTGTGTTCCGCGCTCTTCTCATGCTCTATGTCCAGGCCGCCATTACCCTGGCCTTGCTGGCCACCCTGCTCGCCGTCACGCCCGGGGCGGTGTTTCTGGTCATGGCGGTTATTGCCGGGTTCGCGGCGGGCACATACAAAGCGGTCAAAGCTAAACCGACGCCGCCGGGACAAGAACGGCCGAATACAGCCGCCAGGAAAACAAGGTTTCCATGAACGCCATGAGCGGCCTGCGCGAGACCCTTATCTACCGCCAGCAGCGGACGTTTTTCTCTTCCTTCCGCCAGGCCTGCCTGGATTGCCTGCCGGCTCGGGCCTTTCTGGCCACATCCGCCCGCATTCCGGTCTGGGTCCTGGAAAGCGCGGGTTTTTTGGTTATTCCCATAGCCGTGGGGAGCATGTACCTGCTGCAGGACGCCTCCATGACCCGCATTACCGGCACCATCATCATGATCATGCTGGTTGCCTGGCGCGTGCTGCCCTTGCTCAACCGCTCCTTGGGCGCTTTGGTCGAAGTGCGCGCTTTGGTCGACGTGCGCGCTTTGCGCCATGCCGCCCTGGACTGCCTGGGGCAGGTGCGGGCCGCCCTGGACGATCCGGCGCCGGACCCGCATTTCGCCCTGCGCCAGGGCATAAACTTCAAAGGAGTGAGCTTCCGTTACCCCAAAGCCTCCGGGGATAGTCTGAGCGATCTTGATTTTTTCATCCCCCGCGGCGGGCGGGTGGGGATTATCGGGCCGTCCGGGGCGGGCAAAAGCACCCTGGCCCTCATCCTGAGCGGTCTGGCCCGGCCCACGGGCGGGGCCGTGCTGGCGGACGGGCGCGAGCTTACGCCCGCCGCTCTTGAGGCCTACCGCCTGCGGGTGGGCTATTTGCCGCAGTCCCCCTACATCATGGCCGGAACCCTGGCGGAAAACGTGGCCTTCAGCCAGTGGGGCAAGCCCTGGGACGAGGAAAGGGTCAGGCTGGCCTGCCGTATGGCCGAGCTGGACGTGGCCTTTGAGCGCGGGCTGGATATGCCCATAGGCGAGAACGGGGCAGGGCTCTCCGGCGGGCAGGCCCAGCGCCTTTCCATCGCCCGGGCGCTTTACGCCGACCCTTCCGTGCTCATTCTGGACGAGGCCACCAGCGCCCTGGATACGGGCGTGGAAGCCGCGATCATGAAGACCCTCTTCGCCCTGCCCCAGAGCATCACCGCCGTTATCATCGCGCACCGCTTAAGCACGGTGGAGCGCTGCGACACCCTGATCCGGCTGGAAAAGGGCAGGCTTGTGGAAACAGGCCCGCCCGCGCTTGTGCTGCCCGGATATCAGGCTTACCTTGAGGCGTCTTTCGCCTCCTCCGGTTCCAGGGCCGACTATCCTCACGCCTAAACTGAACTTCCAGACTATTTTCGACGTAACTATCTTATTTTACATATATTATAAATTTGAACAGGCTCTTGTAAGCGCTGACCGCAGGTCGTTTTCAGCAACATCCGAAAATTGCAGGACCTCTGCCAGGCTGTTGTCGTTATTTTCAGGATCGAGCCTTCGGGCCGTTGCCATCTTTGACTGGAAGTTCAGGTCAGACTATGCGCAAGGTCCGGAGGCCCGGGAAAAATTTCTGGAGCGGGAAACGGGATTCGAACCCGCAACTTCAAGCTTGGGAAGCTTGCGCTCTACCGTTGAACTATTCCCGCTTTTTCTATCAATATCACCGTCTTATCTAGCACGCGCTATCTGATGTCTGGACTTGACGTAATTTTTTGCCATAATTCGGTATTTCCGGAAGGGCCTCGGCGGCGGCAATTTTTTGCTTCTCAGCAACGTGCTGGTAGTGGTCAAGAAGCATTTTAGAATCATCTCCCATTATAGCCGCTCCCATTATAGCCGCCACCGTCCCGATGTCAATACCCGCCGCAATGGACTCCAGGGCAAAAGCGCGGCGCAAATCATACGGCCTTATCCGGCGCGTTATCCCAGCCCGCTTCAAACTGGAGTTTCCCCAAACAGGGCATAATAATTCAACATGCTGATTTCAAGTTATTTTTTGTGTTAAAAAGCGGAGCGCTTTCATCAGGCCGGGAACATCCCAAGGAGGTCTTCTTCCCTTTCCCGGCGGCGGATGAGGCGGGGGGATCCGTCGGCCTGGATGAGGACCTCGGCGGGGCGGAATCGTTGGGTATAGGAGGAAGACATGGAATAGCCGTAAGCGCCGGCGTCAAGGAGGCCGAGGAGGTCCCGCGTCCTGATTTCGGGTAGGAGGCGGTCTTTGGCCAGGATGTCCCCGGTTTCGCAGATATTGCCGACAATGGTCTGGGCGAGGGGGGGGCGGGGGGAGGCGTCGGCGGGATAGATTTCCACATCGTGGAAGGAATCGTACATGGCGGGGCGGACAAGGACGTTGAAACCGATGTCAGTGCCCACATAGCGGACGGGGCCGTTGTTTTTGACGGCCTGGACGCGCCCGAGGAGAATGGCGGATTCCGCGACAACATAGCGGCCGGGCTCAATGATCAAGCGGCCGGAAAAGCCGGTTTCCCGAATCCAGGGTTCCAGAAGGGCATCCAGGCGGCGGCCGGTTTCAGCGAGATCCAGGCGGGGTTCGGGATCATACTTGTGGTAGGGAATGCCGAAACCTCCGCCGAAATCGAGAATCCGTAAGGGGAGAAAGGG
Organism: Desulfovibrio sp.; assembly: GCA_031275955.1. Taxonomy (GTDB): domain Bacteria; phylum Desulfobacterota; class Desulfovibrionia; order Desulfovibrionales; family Desulfovibrionaceae; genus Frigididesulfovibrio. The sequence goes on from JAISNZ010000222.1 coordinate 2,795, forward strand.
GCGCGCGGCCTCCAGAAGCCAGGCCAGGGCGTCGAGATAGGGGGCGGGATCAAGGAAAAGGGAGCCCACATGCTGGTTCAGGCCGATGAGGGTGAGGTTGTGCCGGGCCAGGGCGGCGGCCATGGCCTCAAAGTCCTCGGGGACTACCCCGAACTTGGTGTTTTTGCCGGCGGTGACGACCTTCTGGTGGTGGCCCGCGCCGATGCCGGGATTCAGGCGGACCATGAGGCCGCCGCCGGGGTTGACGCGGCCGAAGGCCTCGATCTGGGAGACGGAATCAACGCTGACGACCCCGGCATTCCGGGCGGCGAAGGCCAGTTCCTCCTCAGCGACATTGTTGCAGACGTAGCAGATTTCCTCCCGGGAAAAGCCGGCCGCCCGCAAAAGGGCGACTTCGCCGGGGCTCATGGCGTCGGCCTGGAGGCCCTCTTCGCGGATGATGCGCAGGAGATGGAGGTTGCCGTTGGCCTTGGTGGAATAGCAGGGGGTGAACCCGGGCAGGCCGGATAGGGCGCGGATGTCCCGGCAGCGTTGGCGCAGGAGGCTTTCATTGTATACATACAGCGGGGAACCGAATTCAGCGGCCAGATTCGCGGGTGTCGTCCGACCGAAGAAATGAAGGCGGGAACTGTATGCGGAACGGATCTCGGCCATGGGTACTCCGTGGTTGTGCGCCGGGGCGCGGTGCGGAAACGGGCAAGCCGACGTTACCCGCCGGGGGGCCGGAAAGCAAGAGGGCGGCGTGGAATTTCGCGGCCGCGCATTGACTTTTCCCGCGGGAGATAGCATTCTCCTCCGGTCTCAGGCGATCCGGAGCGCCGGGGCTGGTTTTCCGGGAGGAGCCTCACCAAGAAGGCGGCATGGGCCTGAAGGCCGGGGTCTCAAACCATAAAGGCAATTTCGATGACGGCCAAGAGCGGCGACACCCTCCGGGTGCATTATACGGGGAGGCTGTCTGACGGAAGTGAATTTGATTCCTCGCGCGGGCGGGATCCCCTGGAGTTTGTGCTCGGCCGGGGGATGCTCATTCCGGGTTTTGAGCAGGCCGTGGAAGGGAAGGCGGCGGGCGAGACGGTCAGCGTGACCATTCCGCCGGACAATGCCTACGGGCCGCGCAACGAGGGCTTGATCCTGGTCGTGCCCAGGAGCGGGCTTCCCCCGCACATCACGCCCAAGGCGGGGTTGCGTCTGCGGATTGCCCTGGACGGGGACGACCTGGAGGCGGTCATCTCCAGGGTCAGCGAGGAAGAGGTGGAGCTGGACGGCAACCACCCCCTGGCGGGGGAAACCCTGCATTTTCAGATAGAAATCATTGAGATCAAGGCCGGTTGAGGCTTTCCCGCCATGACGGAGCAGGACGAGAAAGAGCTTTCCCGGGTGGCCCACCTGGACATCGACTGGGAACTGACCCCGGAGGACGCGGTCCTGCTCCATATGGAGCAGGATGAAAGCCACGGCCATCTTTTCCTGCCGGCGGTGGGGCGGCCGGAGGACAGTTCCCGCTATTTTGTGGTGGACACCTGTTACGATCCGCCCGTCATCCGCCTGCAGGAGCGCAGCCGCGTTGTGCTGAACGCCCTTCTGACCTTTCCCGTTCCCGAGGCTTTGCGTCCTGCTGTGCGCGCCCGCCTGGGCGCCGATCGGGGGACCTTTGCGCCTCCTCCTGAAGTCCTGGCCTGGCTGCGGCAGGCCATGGACCGGCTTTCCCGCGGACGGCGGGCGGAGGAAAAGGCGTCTTGACAAAAAAGCCGCGGAGTTTCTAGAGTACTTCCGGCCGGGTCGCTCCGGGGGAAATCTCCGCGCCCGGCCTTCTCGCGGTCCAGGCCCCCTTTGTCCGGGGCACGACTTTCTTACTCCAGGAGCACTGTATGGCAGACATCCGCAAACAGAGAACTTACGCGCTGGTCGGCACCGGGGGTTGCGGCAAGACGACCCTTGCGGAGATGCTGCTCTTGCGGGCGGGAGTCATTTCCCGTCTGGGCAAAACGGAAGAGGGCAACACGACCCTTGACTCTGAACCGGAGGAAGTCAAGCGCCGGGGCAGCGTCCAGCCCGGTTTCGCGACCTTCGCCAGGGGAGAGGCCCGGCACTTTCTGGTGGATCTGCCCGGCGACGGCAACTTTGTGGGCGACATCGACATGATCCTGGCCGGCGTGGACGCCGCCGTCTTTGTGATTGACGCCGTGGACGGGGTGCGCCCCTTGACCAAGCGCCTCTGGGCCGCCGTGCGCAAGGCGGGCCTGCCGGCCCTGTGCGCCGTCACCAAGGTGGACCGGGACCGTTCCGACTTTTACGCGGCTCTCGCCGGCCTGTCCTCCATCCTGGGCGTCCGGCCTGTCCTGCTCTACGCCCCCCTGGGCGAACATGAGAACTTCCGGGGCCTCGCCGATGTCCTGGCGGGAACGGCCCTGATCTTTGACTCTGACGGAGGCGCGGCCCCCGGCGATATTCCCCCGGATCTGGCCGAAGAGATGGCCTCTTTGCGGGAGGCAGGGGTGGAGAACATCGCCGAATGCGACGACGCCCTTATGGAAAACTATCTGGAAAACGGCGAACTGACGCCGGAAGAAAGGGAAAGCGGCCTGCGCAAGGGCGTTCTTTCCGGACAGCTTGTGCCGGTCCTGGCGGTCGCCGGACTGGAAAACAAAGGCGCCGGCCCCCTGCTGGACGCCATTGAGCGCCTTCTGCCCTCCGGCCTTGACCATCCGCCCTTCCAGGGAGAAGACGGCCAAACCCTGGCCCCGGCGGAAAGCGGACCGGCCGCCTGTTTCATCCTGAAAACCGTGGTGGACCCCTTCGCCGGCCAGCTCACCGTGGCCCGCGTGCTTTCCGGCTCCATCAGCAGCGATTCCTCCCTGAAGAACATGACCTCCGGCGACAGCGAACGCCTGGGCACCCCCATCCTACTGCTGGGGAAAAATCAGACCCCTGTCAAGGAGAGCATGGGACCGGGCAGCATCGTGGCCCTGGCCAAACTGAAGAACACCCGCACGGGCGACACCCTCTCCGAGGAAAAACTCGGCTTTGCCCTCAAGAAACCCGAACTGCCCCCGCAACTCATCTCCTACGCCCTGGCGCCCAAGGAAAAGGGGGATGAAGACAAGGTCTTTGCCGCCGTGCAGCGCCTTCTGGACGAGGACATCACCCTGAAGCTGGCCCGGGACGAGGAAACCGGCGACATCCTGGTTTCCGGCATGGGCCAGCTGCATATCGAGACCACGGTGGAAAAGGCCAAACGCCGCTACAAGGTGGAGATCATCCTCAAGACCCCCAAGGTGCCCTACCGGGAAACCATCCGGGGCAAGGCCCAGGTGCAGGGCCGCCACAAGAAGCAGAGCGGCGGACGCGGCCAGTTCGGCGATTGTTGGGTGGAATTCGAGCCGCTTGGGCGCGGCGAGGGCTATGTCTTCGAGGACGGCATTGTGGGCGGCGTGGTCCCCCGCCAGTACATCCCGGCCGTGGACAAGGGCATCCAGGAAGCCTCCGCCCGCGGCGTCCTGGCCGGGTATCCCATGGTGGACTTCAAGGCCCGCCTCTATGACGGGAGCTACCATACGGTGGATTCCTCGGAAATGGCCTTCAAGGTCGCCGGCTCCCTGGCCTTCAAAAAGGCCATGGAAGCCTGCCGGCCGGCCTTGCTGGAGCCCATCGTCCTCCTGACCATCTCCATCCCGGACGAGAACATGGGCGATGTCATCGGAGATCTTTCCGGCCGCCGCGGCAAGATTTCCGGTTCGGATTCCGTGGCCGGCATCACCGAGATCAAGGCCCTGGTCCCCATGAACGAGGTGTTGCGCTATGCCCCGGATCTGCGCTCCATGACCGGAGGCCAGGGCAGCTTCACCATGGAGTTCTCCCACTACGAGGAAGCCCCGCCCCCCGTGTCCGAAAAGGTGGTGGAGGAATACAGGCGGCAGAGAAGCGGGGAATAGCCTGACTGCCCGTTCAAATTGCAGATGCGGAAAAGATGCCCCCCGAACCCCCTCATTTCGTATTCCATTGAAATACTTAACGGGGGTGCAGGGGCATCATGCCCCTGCTGGGGGAGTTTGAGGG
>JAISNZ010000030.1 GCA_031275955.1 Desulfovibrio sp.
CCGCGGCCGCCGGAGCGCCCCGGATTCGCCGCGGCCGGATCAGCCCCAGGATCGGACAGAGGGAAAGAAGGGCGCCTCCCAGCCAGATCCAGTTGATCAGGGGGTTGACGGCAACCATCAGGGTAACCTGGGCCTCTTCTTCCGGGCTGAGCAGGGTGGCGTAAATTTCATTGCCCAGGCTGAAAAGGGTGGCGACCTCGGCGTAGGGCTGCTTTTCGAACTTGGCGTACTGCCGGCGTTGAGGCGAGAGGACGCCCAGAGGCCGCCCGGCCTTGAAAATGGCAAGATCCGCCTGAAAATAGCGGTAATTGGGTTCGCCGCTCCGCTGCCCCCCCGCCTGGCCGTTCCGGGTTCCCGTCAGGGTGAAGAGGTATTCCCCCCGCGCGGCTGATTCCCCCACGTTCAGGGTCAGGGAGTAGCGGGCCTGATAGGGACCGGAGAAGGCCACCCCGATGGTGATCAGGAGCAGGCCCAGATGGGCGCCGTGGGCGGCCAGGGAGGATCGGGCGCGGAACAGTTGGGGTTTAAGGGCGAAGAGGGCGGCAATCCCCCCCGTGGCGGCGAGGGCGGAGGCGGCCGCCACCAGGGCCGTCGGCTGTTCCACTCCCAGGCGGAAGAGAAGGACGGCCACAAGCCCGAAAAGGATCAGAACGCCCTGGAAGAGGCGGGCGCTGCCGGGATCGTCCCGGGCGGGGAAAAGGAGCAGGATGATCGCTGCGCTGAACAGGAGCGGGATATAGCGGGAAAAGGGCGGGGCGTCCGCGGCCAGGAAAAGACGGAAGAGCAGGGGAGAGGCCAGGGCCAGGATCGCGAGGATCAGGGCCAGGGCCGTCCTTACGGGCGATCCTGGCAAGGAGGCGTCCCAGGCGCGGAAAGGGCAGGCGAGCAGGAGCAAGGCGGGCGCGGCGAACAGGGGCAGGCAGGCGCGGTTGTAAAAGTCCGGCCCCAGCGCGGGGATGTCGGCGGGGATCCGGCCGGGAAAAAGATGAGCGCTCAGGTTCCGCAGTCCGCCGGCGATGGCCGGGGAAAGGGTGGCCAGCAGGATGACGCAGGCCAGGGCCAGGAAAATCCAGGAAACGAGAATGAGCAGCCCCTCTTTGCTGAAGAAAGGGTTGCCGAAATCCTGGCGGGTATCGGGCGGAGCGGCAAGGGAGACAAGAAGGACGAGTCCGAAGCCGGTCAGGGTGAAGAGCAGCAGAGGCAGGCTGACCTCGCTGGCGCCGAAGCCGTGCAGGGAGGCGACGGCTCCTCCGCGGACCAGATAGGCGGCGAAGAAGGCGCTCACCGTGGACATGGACAGGAGAAAGACGTTGGTCCGGCCCAGTTTTCCGCTCCTGCGCTCAATGATCGCCGTGTGCAGATAGGCGGTGGCCGTGAGCCAGGGGAGCAGGGAGGCGTTTTCCACCGGGTCCCAGGCCCAGTAGCCTCCCCAGCCCAGTTCGCTATAGGCCCACCAGGCCCCCAGCAGGATGCCGGCTGTGAGCAGCCCCCAGGCCGTCAGGATGAAAGGCCGGACCGCCGGACCCCAGGCCGGATCGTTCCCCGCGCCCGAGCGCTTGCCCAGGGTTTGGGCCAGAGCCAGACAGCCGGGAACGGCGAAGCCGCCGTAGCCTAGGAAGAGCAGAGGGGGGTGGAAAATCATGCCGGGGCTCTGCAACTGGGGGTTGAGCCCGTAGCCGTCCCTGGGGGGCGGAGCGGGCAGGCCGGATTGATCCCGCCAGAGATCAAAGGGGTCGTTCCAGGTGATGAGCAGGAGGAGGAAAAAGGCCATAATGCTCAGGAAGAAGGCCCAGAACCAGAGCCGGGTTCCGGGCGTTATCCGGCCGTAGGCGGGAGTGAGCCTGAAGACGGCGCCGCCGGCGGCCACGGACCAGGCCCAGAACAGCAGGGAACCGGACTGTCCGGCCCAGAGCGCGGTGAGGCGATAAAAGAGAGGCAGGGTCGTGTCGGAGTACCGGACGACATACTCCAGGCGAAAGTCCAGAGTGATGAAGGCGTGGAGCAGAACGGCCCCGCCGACGGTCAGCGCCCCCAGGATCAGCCATTGGGCCGTTTCCGCCAGCGGGAGGCAGCGGCTGTGCAACGGAAGATCCGGAAGGGAGGCGAAGGACGCCTGTCCGGAGGACGCTTGTCCGGAGGACGCCTGTCCGGAGGAGGAACGGGGAGTTCCGGGGCAGAGGCCGAAGGCGGCCTCCAGAACAGCGGCGCCGGCAATGAAGACAGCGCAGAGAAAGGCTCCCATCAGGAGGAAATTGGCGATGCTGTACATAGAAAAGGGGCGGGCGGCCTATCCCCGGTTTTCTTTTTGATATTTGGATGGACACTTGGTCATCAGGGTCCGGGCCCGGAAATCCGGTCCTGTCGCCTCAAAGCCGCCTTCAATGAGGACCTCCGCTCCGGCCTGGAAGGCGTCAGGCACCACCCCCCGATAGACGACCCAGAGGGTCCTGGCGGCATCCTCCGCGTCTTCCAGCTGGAACCTGACCCCCGGTCCTTCCGGGATCCGGGCGAGACCTTCCCCTTTTACCGTGCCAAAGATCCGGATGGCTTTCAGATGGTCGCGCGGCAGGTCCAGGATCTCGGAGACGTTGCGGCAGTACACGCCGTTCTCCACTGCGCCCACTGCCACCAGGCAGCCGACGCCCGCGAGAAAAAGAAGAAGGGCCGCCGCATACAGCCCCCGGCCGCGGCAGCGGGGGGACAGGCCTTCTTTGTCCGGCTGGAGGGGAGAATTCACGGGCGGCATGTCCACGGGGAAGCCGGAAGGAGTCTTTGTG
>JAISNZ010000044.1 GCA_031275955.1 Desulfovibrio sp.
GGGCGCTCTGCAGGACGCCGGTGCGGACGGACTCCGCCAGGGTAAGGATGGTGTTGGCGTAGATCATCAGGTTGTTGTACCGGCGCAGCGCGTCGCGCTGCCGATCCGGGGAGGGGTTATCTTTCCAGCCGTGTTTGCTCAGGTACTTGGCCGTGCTGGGAATGGCGTCCGCGGGGTTGAAGAGATCCACCTTTCCATCGCCGTTGCCGTCCTGCCCGTACGGGATGATGTTGGAAGGCATGAACTGGCACAGGCCGACGGCCCCGTAGACGGAGCCGGTCAGGGCGCGCGGGTCCGTCCCGTTGTCCCGGCAATAGGCAAGCAGGGCCTTGAGTTCCTTGTAGGCCCAGGCGGACTTGTTCGCCAGGGCGGCGCGCAGCCAGTCCGCGTGGGCGGCGGTGAGGGGCAGATCCCGGATGCCCCCGCCGACCTGTTCCGGTTCGTCGGCGGCCGCCATGCAGGCCAGGGTCCAAAGGGCGTTGGCCGATCCGAGATATTCTCCGAGGCGGGTTTCCAGATAGAGCAGGGCGACGAGGATCTCACGGGGAACCCCGTAGCGCTTTTCCGTTACGCTGAAGATTTTTTTGTGTTCCTCCAGGAAGGCCGCGCATTTTTCCCTGGCGGCCTCGGTGACGACCTTCTGATAAATGCGCGCCTTGGGGGGCAGGGAAGGGACCGCCGTTTTCCCGGGGGACTTGCGGAGAAAGGCGTTGGTGAACAGTTCCCTGATTTTGGCCCCCATGGGTTCGGGCGAGTATTCCGGGAGCCCCTGAAAATAGGCGATATATTCCGGATCTACCATTTCGTCGGCCCGGAGGCGCGTCAGGAGGGGCCGCCAGGAAGCCGCAACCTGCGCGGCGGATGGTCCCCTGCCGGAAGGGGGCGTCCTTTTTCCCGCTGTCTCTTCCTTTCCGGACAGGATGGGGTCCACCCTCCGCCCTCCGCCCCTGTCCGGCGTCTCCACGGGAATGACGACGACCTTCTTGCGCGGAGCGGCGTCCGTGGGTGTCGGCGGGCGGGCCGGAGATCCGCAGCCTGTCGCCAGGAAGGAGAGAGTCAGGAACGAGAGGAGAAAAATCCGGGGAGATAACAACTTCACGCGCATGACCTCAAGGGAGTTTGCCCTTTGCCGGGGAGCGTTTCAGGCCTGAAAGGATCCGCGGGAATCCGCGGGCGGATTCCCGCCGCGGGCGCGCCATCTCGGGCGCACACCGCGATAAGGGGGAGGAATAGCGCTTTTCCGCAAAAAATCCAAGAGGAAATGCCGGCTGGTCCGCGGCGCGGCCTCAGCGCAGCCGGAGAGTGTATTTTTTGCTGAAGCCGACGGGATGATAACTGAGTTTGGCCTGACGTAGGCCGGGGTCGTCGAGATCCTGTTCGCGGTTGATGTAGGTATACCCGAGGCCGGCGCTGTTGGCGAAGAGCTGGTTGATGGCCTGGTAGGCGCCTTTGAAGGCGCTGGCGGCCTTTTCAAAGTGGATGATCAGGGTCTGGCTGTCCAGGGGTTCGGCCAGGGTGTAGGCGATGGGTTCGTTGTCGACGCGGATGACGCCGCCGCGCAGTCCGGGGATGGCGTGCCAGTGGGCTAGGACGCGGGCCACGGCTTCGTTTTCGGCCAGGAGGACTTCGGAGGATTGGCAGTCGTTCCACAGGCACCAGGCCTCCTGCATGCCCATGACGGTATCCACGCAGGCGGGGGTGATGGCCTGATAGTCGTAGCGGTAGGATTTTTGGAAGCGGTTGAGGAGGTTCTTCTTTTTGTGAAAACGGTTGCCGGGGAGGGTGGCCAGGTCGGAGGCGAGGTAGAGGTAATCCCACTGTCCCCTGGCTTCCTCGGAGGTGAAGGCTCCGGGCAGGGCTTTTTCCCAGAGGGCGGCAAGGCGTTCCGGGACGCGGGTGAAAACGGCGCCGGAGGCCATTTCCGGACAGGCGCGCCAGTCGCGGACCTGATCCCAGGGGCCGACGGGCGCCCAATAACAGGGTTGGGGGGCATTCTGGCGGATCCAGCAGAGGAGGCCGTCAAAGCGCCATTCCAGTTGATAGTGCGGAGCCCAGCCCCAGAGGTTGGCGAAACTGTAATCCGAGGCCTGGGGGCTGCCGTCTTTCAGCAGGGAGAGATAGGCGGGCATGTCCGCCAGCGTGATGGGGGCATAAGCGTTGATCATGGCAGTCCTTTTTTCCTTCTCCCGGCCGTTTTGGCAAAACTCTGCCAGTCGCGGCGCAGGAAAAGCCAACAGACAATGGAGGCTTGTACCACCTGGGAGACAAGCATGGCCAGAAAAATTCCCGAAGCGTCGCGCCAGACGCACTGCCCCATATACCATGCCAGGGGCAGGCGCACCAGCCAGACCCCCGGCGCGAAGGCCGCCAGGGAATAGGCGGTGGCCCCGGCGCCGACGAAGACGCCGTTCATGACCATGCTGGTGACGGTGAACGGGGTGGCGGCGATGTTGAATTTGAGGTAGGCGGCGGCGATGGCCCGCACTTCCTGGTCCGGGGTGACGAAGGCGCAGATTTCGCGAATCCAGGGCAGGAGGAGGAGGGCAACGAGGCTCATGGCAAGGACGGCGGCCCCTGCCGTGCGCAGGCCCACGCGGCGCGCCCCGGCGCGATCCCCGGCGCCGAGGCAGTGTCCCACAAGGATGGCCGCGGTCATGCCGCAGGCCCAGGCCGGAAGGCAGAAAAGGGCTTCAATGCGCATCCCGGCGGTCAGCCCGGCCAGGGCGGCTACCTGTCCCGAGGGCAGGGTCGCGGTGATCTGGAAAAGGACCAGATAGCCGAGCTGCCAGAGCGCCTGAGACCCCCCGGACGGCAGGGCGACCTTCAGGATGTAGGGCAGGGCGCGGAGTTCCCAGGATCGGGGAGCGAAACTCCGGCGGGAGACGATGCCCTGGCGCAGGAGCGCGCCCAGGGTAAAAAGGCCGCCTCCGGCCACGGCGATGAGGGAGGCCAGGAGAAGCCCCCTGCCGCCCATGTTCGGCAGAGAAAAGAAGCCGAGGCCGAGGCCGAGGTCTCCGAAGAGGTTGAGGACGCAGACGACAAGGCTGGAGAGCAGGGGAACGCGGACGTTC
>JAISNZ010000067.1 GCA_031275955.1 Desulfovibrio sp.
GGGGCCCCCCCCCCCCCCCAAGGGGAATAAATCCGTGTTTCCCTGGAGCCTGCCCAGAAGGCAGGCTGAATTTTTTTCGCAAGGCGGCCCGCCACCGCGCGAAGGGCGCAAGGCGAAGGCGTTTCGCCGCCAGGCGGCGCGCTCAAACCTGAAATGCCGCGGCGCGGATTCTCTCTTGCCCAATCGGAAATCGTGCTTATTCTGGATTCAAGGACCTTTCGCCGCGGCCGTGAAAAGGCCATTTCCGCGGTTTTTGTCCGAAAATTCGCCGAAGGAGCGTCCTCATGAGCAGTCAGCTCAGAACCTTTTTTCTGCTGGCCCTGCTGTCCGGGCTGATTCTCTTTATGGGCCGGACTCTGGGCGGCTCCTCCGGTCTGCTGCTGGCCCTGGTCTTTGCCCTGATCATGAATCTGGGCAGTTACTGGTATTCGGATAAACTTGTCCTGCGCATGTACAAGGCGCGCGAGCTTTCTCCCTCCGAGGCCCCCCTCCTGCACCGGCTGGTGGAGGATCTGGCCGCCAGGGCCAATATTCCCAAACCGCGCGTCTGCATCGTCCCCGATGCCGCCCCCAATGCCTTCGCCACCGGCAGGAACCCCGAACATGCCGTTGTGGCCGTAACCGAGGGCATCGTCCGCCTGCTGCCTCCGGATGAGCTGCGGGGGGTGCTGGCCCACGAAATCAGCCATATCGCCAACCGGGATATCCTGGTCCAGAGCATCGCCGGGATCCTGGCCTCGGTGGTCATGTTCATCGCCAATATCCTCCAATGGGGCGCCATCTTCGGCGCGGGGCGCGGCGACGGCGAGAACCGCTCCAGCGGCGCCGCGGCCCTGCTCCTGGCCCTGGTGGCCCCCCTGGCCGCTACCCTGATCCAGTTCGCCATTTCCCGCTCGCGCGAGTTCCTGGCGGACGCCTCCGGCGCCCGCATCAGCGGCAAGCCAGACGCCCTGGCCTCCGCCCTGCGGAAGCTGACGGACTACTCCCGCCAAATCCCCATGCGCGAAGGCAACCCGGCCACGGCCCACATGTTCATCGTCAATCCCTTCTCCGGCAAGCTGAGCGGCCTGTTCAGCACCCACCCGCCCGTGGAGGAACGCATCCGCCGCCTTCGGGAAATGTCCCGGTCCGGCTGAAATTTTTTCCCGAAATCGCCCGGGCGCAGCACCGCAAAGTCCGCGAGACGGCTCCGCTGACGCGGGCGGACCCCGCCGGCGCGCCCCGCGCGGACCTTCCCGGAGAAAGCTCCAGGCTTTGGCCTGAATATTGCATTTCCAGGCCTGACGACAATCTTTCGACAGGGAATCGCCATGGCCCCTTTTCGCTTTCGCCTGGAAACCGTCCTCGACTACCGCAAACGCCTGGAAGAGGAGGCCATGCAGACCCTGGCCGGAGCGGTTCTGCGCCGGGACGGGCTTCTGGCCCGCCGGCAGTCCCTGCAAGGAACCCGCGCGGAGCACAGGGATCGCCTCTGCGGCGCCCACCTCCTGACCGCCGCCGAGCGCTGGCTCCTCCAGGGATTTCTGCGCGCCCTGGAGCGGGATCTGAAGGATACGGAAAATGCTCTCCGCCAGGCTGAGGAAGAGGTAGACCGCTGCCGGACCGCTCTGGTACAAAAGGCCAGGGAGCGCAGCCTCCTGGATCGGCTGAAGGAAAAACAGGCGGCCGCGCATGCCGCCCTGGAACGCGCCAACGAACAAAGGGCATTTGATGAAGCCGCGACCCTCCGCTACACGCCTGCGTCCTTCTAGGCTCTGCCGGCTGATCCTCCTGGCCTTCGCCCTCAAGCTCGCCGTCCTCGGGCTGCTGATTCTGGACCCTTCACTTCCGGCGGGCAGGCTTTCCGCTCTGGCGGCGCTTCCCTTCTCCGCCGCCGCCGGTTCCGCCCAGGCCGCCACCAACCAGGCCGCCACCAACCAGGGCGTCGCCGCCTCGCCGGCCGTGACCGCCGGCCTCCCCGGCACGAACGCCCCGGATCCCGCGGCGGCGAGCGGCGCGCCTTTGCAGCGCACCCTGCCTGCCATCGGCAACCGCCAGCCGCCCCAGGGAAACGCCACAGCCCCCGCGGGATCGCCGGACATCGCCCGTGAAGCCCTGGCCCGCAAGCAGGAGGAACTTGCCCGCAAGGACCAGGAACTGCGCATTCTGAACAACGAAATTTCGGCCAAGCTGGAACAGATGCAGATCCTGGAAAATCGCCTGAGCGCCATGATCAAGGACGCGGAAAACACGCGCGACGCCAAGTTCCGCCACCTTGTCGACGTCCTCTCCAACATGAAGGCCCGACAGGCCGCCGCTGTGCTGGAAACCCTGGACCAGAAAGTCGCGGTCAATGTTCTGGCGGGGATGCGCGGCCGGCAGGCGGGGGAGATCCTCTCCTTCGTCCGCCCGGAAGTCGCCGCCCATCTGGCGGAAGCCCTGTCCAGGATGCAACTGCCCTTCGAGTAGCCGTGCCGCGACTGAAACTGACCCTGGCCTACGAAGGCACCCGTTACGCCGGCTGGCAGATCCAGGCCGCCGCCTTCCCCACCGTGCAGGGAGTCCTGGAAGAGGCCGTGGCCCGCATCGCGGGCTGCCGCGTCCCGGTACACGCGGCGGGCCGGACCGATGCCGGGGTGCACGCCGAAGCCCAGGCCTGCCACCTGGACCCGCCCGAAAACAGGATCGACCTGGACTGGCGGCAGGCCCTCAACGCCGCCCTTCCCCCGGACATCCGCATTCTGGCCGCGGACCCCGTTTCCCCCTCCTTCCACGCCCAACGCGACGCCAGAGGCAAAGTGTACGCGTACAGCCTGTGGCTGGGCCGCCAGGGTCCGTTGCCGCGCATCCGGGCCTTTGTCTGGCACACGGCGGAACTGGACCTCCCCCGCCTGGACGAAGCCTCCCGGCTCCTGGAGGGACGCCGGGACTTCGCCTCTTTCCGGAACGCGAGGGCCGCGCGGGGACCTACCCTGCGCACCCTGCAGGCCATCCGCCGGGAACCCGGCCGCCTCGGACCGCTCCTCTGTCCAACGGACTGGCCGGTCATGACCTTCTTTTTTGAGGCCGACGGCTTTCTCAAGCAGATGGTCCGCAACCTCATGGGCTTTCTGGTCTTTGTGGGCCGGGGGAAACTGCCTCCGTCCTCGGCGGCGGACATCCTGGCCGCCGGAGATCGCCGGGCCCTGCCCAGTCCCACCGCCCCCGCCCAGGGCCTGACCCTGATGCGGGTGCTGTACGATCCCGGCCCAAAGGAAAGCGCCTGAGCAATCCCTGCCTGGCCGGGAATAGCCGCGACAAAAAAACCGCCCTAAACCGCAAGCGCCCCCGGGCATTGTCCGGGGGCGCTTTTGCGCGATATGTTGGCTCCGGCCTACGTTCCCACACATGAGTATGCAGTATCATCGGCGATGAGGCGCTTAAC
>JAISNZ010000071.1 GCA_031275955.1 Desulfovibrio sp.
GTTAAGCGCCTCATCGCCGATGATACTGCATACTCATGTGTGGGAACGTAGGCCGGAGCCAACATATCGCGCAAAAGCGCCCCCGGACAATGCCCGGGGGCGCTTGCGGTTTAGGGCGGATGAGGTGTAAGCGTTGGGTATGGTCCCCGCCCGGGAGGCTTCGCTGTTTCGGGGCACTATCCAGGACGTAACGAGGTAAAGCGTGTTTCCTCCGGTTCAGAAAATAAACAACAGGGGGTAGGCCAGATGTTGAAGTTCAATTCTGCAAGCGTGCGCATTGCTGACGATTCGCGGGCCGTGGATGAATGCCTTTCCATCATGTCCGGCAGTGAAGAGCCGGAAAACGGCGGGTTGTGGATCGTCAACGCGGTTATCGGGCACAAGCTGGAAAAGGTCGCGGCGGCGATCCGGGCGAGAGTCCCCGGAGCGGCGGTAGTGGGCAGTTCCTGCGGAGGCGTTATCGGACGCGAGGGAGCGGGGGAAGCGATGACCCACCTGGCGGTGATGACCGTACATGGCCCCTGCGACGAATACGCCTGGGCCGGGGTTGACGGTTTCCACGCGGCCTGCGCGCGGCAAAAGGGGCTGGAACTCGCGGGACGCCTGCGCGAAAAGCTCCCGGACGCGCGCGTGATCTATCTTCTGACTCCGGGACTGGACTCATGCAACGACGAAGTGGTGGCCTGCATGGAGGAAGTCTTCGGCGGGAATGTTCTGCTCTTCGGAGGAGCTTCCTCCGACAACTACAAGGCGCTGACGACATCACAATACTGCGGCGACAGCTCGGGGATCTCCATCGCCTGGGCTGTGGGATTCGCGGACAAGACCTTGAAGGCCTCCGCGCGGGCGACGCACGGCTTCAACGCCTTTGGCGATCCGATGACGGTCACGGCGGCGGACCATAACCAGATCCTTGAACTGGATGGCCTGCCCGCCTGGACAGCCTACAATCGAAACATCGGGGGTCTTTCGGAAGCCGACGCCCAGGTCGCGCTGGTCACCGGAGGTCTCGCCTTCCCGCTGCCGGCGGATCTGGCCGCCGAGTATGGGAACAAACACCTTCTCAGGCTGGGGTTGCCGGTGGAGGAGACGGGCGCGATCCGACTGTCGGTTTCCGCCAAAAAAGGAGATCTCATCTATCTGACGACCCGGGATGAGGATTTGATCTTTTCCGAGCAGCAAAAGGCTCTTGAGCTTCTGCGGCGGGAAATAGCCGCCCGGTCCGAAGGGGGGCGGATTCACCCGGCGGCGGTCTTCCAGACGGACTGCCTGCTGAGAGGGCGGACAATGTTCGACAAAGTCGTGAAGGACGAGATCATAGGCATGTTGCACAACGCTTTTCAAAACGAGGGCGAAACGCCCCCGTGGCTGGGAATGTATGGCTTCGGGGAATTTTGCCCGCTGGGAGGACAAAACCTGTTCCACACCTACACGACATCTCTGCTCGTCCTTTACAGATAAAGAGCGCCGCGTCCCGCAAATGAAGACGCAACCGACGGGCGACGGCGCCGGGGAGATCGGCGAACTCCGGGAACTGGTCAGTGAACTGAACCGGAAAACGGCGCGCAATGAGGTCGAGAAACAGCACATGCGCATCATGCGCAACAGGCTGGACAACCAGATTGAGCTGTTCAGGCAGATCCACCGTTTCACGCAGCGCGCCTTCGGGGCGGCGACCCAGATAGAGCTTGCCAACATTCTTGCGGAAGGCGTTGTGGACGTTTTTCAGCTTGAAATTGCGGCCACCCTGTTGCTGGACGTTTCCGGAGACCGGCTGAAGTTGTTTGGCTCCTGCAACTTCAACCCCGCCGAGCGGGAATTCCCCGTTTCAAGGGAGTGGCTGGCGAAGCCCGAGTTTCTGGATTTCAAGCGCCAGGCGGTGGTGGCGGAGAGCCCGCCCGGTCCGGATTCGCCATTCCGCTCTCTCGCTCTGGCCCATGCGCTGTGCATGCCCCTGTTTGACAACGAGCGCAGGACTGAAGGCCTCATCCTGGGCGCCATCACCGCGGAAGGAGCGATCATTTACGATTTCGCGCTGGACGTGCTCGCTTCATCCTTCCGGGTCTACTGCCAGACGATGAACGGCATCTACAACAACCTGCTGGCCTTGGATCGGGCCAAGGCGGCCAGTCAGGCGAAATCCAGATTCCTGTCGAACTTGAGCCACGAAATTCGAACGCCGATGAACGCCATCATCGGAATGACGCAGATCGCCTCCCGCAGCGAAACTTTGGCGGAGATGAAGAAATGCATAGGACAGATTGACGTTTCGTCCCGGTACCTGTTCGGACTCCTGAATGATGTTCTGGATATGTCCAAAATTGAGGAGGGAAAACTTGCTCTGGAACAAGCGCCCTTTGTTCTGGACGCGATTCTGGAAAACGTCCTGGCAAGCCTGGCCCCTACCGCCGCGGGCAAGGGGCTTTCCCTGGAACTGAAAGCTCAGGGGATCCAAAATGTCAGGCTTTGCGGCGATGGCCTGCGTTTGTCCCAGGTGCTGATCAACCTCATTTCGAATGCGCTGAAATTCACAAGCGGCGGCGGACGTGTGACGCTGGAAGCCAGCGTGATCTCGCAGGACGGCAAAAGGGCTCTGCTCGGTTTCTCCGTGGCCGACACAGGCATCGGCATGACCGAAGAAGCCGTATCCCGCATCTTTTCGCCCTTTGAGCAGGCGGACGGCAGCACCTCGCGCAAGTACGGGGGGACGGGGCTGGGGCTGTCCATCAGCAGCAGCATCGTCAAGATGATGGGAAGCCGGATCCAGGTTGAAAGCGCGCCGGGCGAGGGTTCCCGGTTTTCCTTTCAGGTCTGGTTTGATGTGGATCAAAGCCTTCAGGAGACGGCGGAGCGGACGGGCGAGCCTGGTACTCCGGACTTTTCCGGTTGCCGGATCCTGGTCGTGGACGATGTGGAAATCAACAGAGAGATTATCCTGACCCTGCTGGAGGACACCGGCGCAGTCTGCGAGTGCGCCGCAAACGGACAGGAGGCGGTCGATCTTTTTGCCGCTTCCGCGCAGGGGTATTACAGCCTGATTCTGATGGACGTCCAGATGCCGGTTCTGGACGGATGTGCGGCGACCCGCAAAATCCGGGCCTTGCCTCGCCCCGACGCGGGAATCCTGCCCATTATCGCCCTGACGGCCAATGTCTTCAAGGAGGATATGGAGGCGGTGGTGGCTGCGGGGATGAACGGGCATCTCGGAAAGCCCATTGAGTACTCCACGGTGATGGAGGTCATCGGGCATGCCCTTCGCCCTCGCGCGTGACGAGCAGGCGCGGAAAGCGGGTTTAAACTGTTTTTTTAGACTGAACTTCCAGACCATTTTCGACGTAACTATCTTATTTTACATATATTATAAATTTGAACATGTTCTGTTACCGGCTACAGCCGGTCTGGTTTTATGTGCAACAGTTCAAAGGCCTTCTTTTGGATTGGGGTTGGCTCCGAATACATCAGGAACGTGTGCCGCGGGTGCGCTGGAGCGCGGGCGCAAAGATTATCTCTGATGCAGGAGGTGGCGGCCGGCCTGGGCGACGTCGGGACAGCCGGTCATGACCATGGCCTGTGCGAGCTGTTCGCGGTAGATGTCGGTGCAGAGGACCACCCCTTCGGCTCCGCCGCCGATGGCGGCGACGCTGTAGGGACGCCCGATCATCACGGCGTCCGCGCCCAGGGCGAGCATCTTGAGCAGATCCACGCCGCTGCGGATGCCGCCGTCAACCAGGATCGCCATCCGCCCCTTGACGGCGGAGACAACGGAGGGCAGGACCTCGGCGGTGCCGGCGACATGATCGAGGACGCGGCCGCCGTGATTGCTGACCACAATGCCGTCCACGCCGGCCTCCAGACAGATGCGGGCATCCTCCGCGGCCATGATCCCCTTGATCAGGAATTTGAGGGACCGCTTGTGCGCCATATCCGCCATTCCCTCAAGATCCCGGGGACTTTTGGGGTAGACCGGATGCCCCATGCGGCTCAGGGTGATCAGCCCGATACTGTCCAGGTCCGAGCCGACGACGGAACAACCGGCTTCAGCCACCATGTCCATCTTTTCCTCAAAGGGCTCCGGCTCCCAGGGCTTGATGAAGGGGATGCCGCGTCCCCCCTGGCGTCTGGCGCACTCCAGGCCGATGCGCATGACCTCCTTCACCACGGCGTCAGGCAGCGCCGCGATAATGCCCGCCTGGACGGCCCCGTCCACAACAGCCCGCTGGTAGGCTTCCTCGGACACGGCCCCGCCCAGATTGAAACTGATGCCGCCGATGGGGCCGACGATCAGGGGCAGGGCAAGGGGAATCCCCAGGATCCAGGTTTCCGTCCTGGGCTGGCGCACGGAATGGATCAGACGGGGCGTCAGACGCAGGGCCGCGAGGGCGGCGATGTTGTTCCGAAAGGAAGCGCCGGATCCCGCGCCGCCCATGCCGGGGACTTCACCGGCGCAGGCGCGGCCGTCACAGACAGGACACACGCGGCAGGTTCCCTTGACCAGGGAACGGGCCGTATCATGAATTTCCTTGATATTCACGGAAACCTCCTCCCGCGCCGACGGACTTTAGTCCCGCGCCTGTTGCGTTTTCATACATCCGCTGTTCCCCAGAGCATTTCAACTTTGAGATTACCCATCAAGTTTTCTTTTGGTTACGCCCG
>JAISNZ010000178.1 GCA_031275955.1 Desulfovibrio sp.
GCCAGTTGGTCGGAGGTGCGGCCCTTTTTCCCGCCGGCGAGGATGATTTCCCGCAGGAACTGGGGGGAGCGGCTGATGGCTTCGGCTTGCTCCACCAGGGTGGAAAGCCGGGAGGCCCGCTCTTCCAGCTTTTCGTCCAGCAGGCGCAGTTCCGTCTGGCGGGTCTGGAAGCTGTGCATGAGGTCGCGTTCCAGCTCGTTATCCGCCATTTCTCCCTCCGTTTTCACGCCGTTTTTTCAAAAACTGAGTGGAGCAGAATTGGAGCAAAAAATCAAAAAAATAGAAATGGAGCAAGTCGCAGCATGCTCCATTTCTACAAGAACTGTCTGATATTATTAAATTTGGCGGAGAGAGTGGGATTCGAACCCACGTACCGCCTCTCGGCGATAACCCGATTTCGAGTCGGGCGCGTTACGGCCTCTTCGCTATCTCTCCGGCTGTAATCCTCTCCGCGGAAAAACCGCTCTCCTGTATTCCTAGGCCAGCAGGGGGACGATCAACAGGGCCACGATATTGATGATCTTGATCAGGGGGTTGATGGCCGGTCCGGCGGTGTCCTTGTACGGGTCGCCCACGGTGTCGCCGGTGACGGCGGCCTTGTGGGTTTCCGATCCCTTGCCGCCGTAGTGGCCGTCTTCAATATATTTTTTGGCGTTATCCCAGGCGCCGCCCCCGGTGGTCATGGAGATGGCCACGAAGATGCCGGTGACGATGGCCCCCATGAGCAGGCCGCCCAGGGCCTGGAGGCCGGCGTCCGGCCCCATGAGGAAGCGGATGACGATGCCGACCAGAAGGGGCGTCAGCACGGGCAGAAGGGAGGGGATGAGCATTTCCCTGATGGCGGCTCGGGTCAGCATATCCACGCAGGTGGAGTATTCCGGTTTTGCCGTGCCCTCCATGATGCCGGCGATTTCCGCGAACTGGCGGCGCACTTCCGTGACCACGGAACCGGCGGCGCGGCCCACGGCCTCCAGGGCCATGGCCCCGAATAGATAGGGCACCATGCCTCCGATGAACAGGCCGATGATCACGGCCGGGTTGGAAAGATCAAAGCTGATCTGGCGTCCCGCCGCCTCCAGGGCGTGGGTGTAGTCGGCGAAGAGCACCAGGGCGGCAAGGCCGGCGGAACCGATGGCGTACCCTTTGGTTACGGCCTTGGTGGTGTTGCCCACGGCATCCAGGGGGTCGGTGACGGCGCGCACGGAGTCGGGCAGTTCGGCCATCTCGGCAATGCCGCCGGCGTTGTCGGTAATGGGGCCGTAAGCGTCAATGGCCACGATGATTCCGGTCATGGAGAGCATGGCGGTGGCGGCAACGGCAATGCCGTACAGGCCGGCCAGCATGTAGGAAGCATAGATGGCGAGGGCCACGGCCAGGACGGGGAGGGCGGTGGATCGCATGGACAGGGCGAGGCCGGCGATGATGTTGGTGGCATGGCCGGTCCGGGAGGCTTCCGCCACATGGCGCACCGGCCTGAACTCCGTGGAGGTGAAGTATTCGGTCAGCCAGACCAGAACGCCGGTCAGGGCCAGACCGACGACGGCGGCGCCGTAAAGGCGGGCGTGGGCGCCGCCGGAGATGCCCAGGATGGCGTCCAGACCGTCATCGGGCATCAGGATGGCCGTTATGGGATAGAAGCCGAGCAGGGCGATGCCGCCGGCCGCAAGGAGGCCCCTGTACAGGGCCTTCATGATCTTTCCGTCAGCCGAAATCGTGACGAAACGGCAGCCCAGGATGGAGGCGAGGATGGAGAAGCCGCCCAGGGCCAGGGGATAGGCGATGGCGTTATAGGGCGCTCCGGTGAAGAGCAGAGCCCCCAGGAGCATGGTGGCGATGATGGTTACCGCGTACGTTTCAAAGAGGTCGGCGGCCATGCCGGCGCAATCGCCCACGTTGTCGCCCACATTGTCGGCGATGACGGCGGGGTTTCTGGGATCATCCTCAGGAATGCCCGCCTCCACCTTGCCCACGAGATCGGCGCCCACATCGGCGCCCTTGGTGAAGATGCCCCCGCCCAGACGGGCGAAGATGGAGATGAGCGAACCGCCGAAACCCAGGCCCACCAGAGGTTTGATCAGGTCCGCCGGCGCCTCGGAGCTGAAGAGATGGAAGAGAAGATAGTATCCGGCAACGCCGCCCAGACCCAGGCCGACCACCAGAAATCCGGTGATGGAACCGCCTTTGAAGGCCACGTCCAGAGCGGCGTTCAGCCCGGTTTTCGCGGCCTCGGCGGTACGCACGTTGGCCCGTACCGACACGTTCATGCCGATGAAGCCGGCCGCGCCGGAAAGGGCGGCCCCCAGGGCGAAGCCGAAGGCGGTGCTGAAGTCCAGGGCGATCCAGAGGATCAGAAACAGCCCTCCGCCCACCATGGCGATGGTGGTATATTGCCGGCGGAGATAGGCGGAGGCGCCTTCCTGCACGGCATTGGCGATCTGCTGCATGCGTTCGTCCCCGGCGGGCAGGGCCAGAATCTGCCTGCTGGATCTGATTCCGTAAATGATTGCCCCGACAGCGCAGGCCAGGGCAAATAAAAGGCCGGTGGTTGCCATGGAGACCTCCTCCCCGGTGAGATAGTGCGGCGTTTTCGAAACTTTGTTCCCTATAGATGGTGGGGAGATCCTTGTCAATGCGGAGAAGGGAAAGGGGCGGGGGATCAGACCTCGAAGAGCATTTCCAGGTCTTCCCGGGAGAGGGACTTCCAGGTCTCGGCGCCAGGGATAATGGCGTCGGCCATGCCCTTCTTGGCATCCTGAAGAGCGAGGATCTTCTCTTCCACAGTGTTCTGGCAGATCAGCTTGTAGGAAAAAACCTGCCGGGTCTGTCCGATGCGGTGGGTGCGGTCGGTGGCCTGATTTTCCACGGCTGGATTCCACCAGGGGTCATAGTGGATGACATAGTCGGCGCCGGTCAGATTCAGGCCCGTGCCGCCGGCCTTGAGGGAGATGAGGAAGATGGGGATGTCCGGGGAGGTGTTGAAGGCGTCCACCTGCCCGAAGCGATCCTTGCTGGTTCCGTCCAGATAGCAGAAGGGAGTTCCGGTGATGAGCAGCCAGGAGCGGATGATATGCAACATCTGGACGAACTGGGAAAAAACCAGAACCCTGTGTCCTTCCTCCACAATGTCCGTGATCATGTCCTTGAAGGCGTCGAATTTGCCCGAGGGCAGGTTGGTGACAAGGCCGGGCATGTCCAGTTTGAGCAGGCGCGGGTGGCAACAGACCTGGCGCAGCTTCAGCAGGGCGTCGAGGATGGACATCTGACTCTTGGCGATGCCGTTTTTTTCCACCGTGCTGAGGACCTGATCCCTGAGGGTTTTGGCCAGAACGGCGTAAAGCTCGGCCTGTTCCCCGGTCAGGGCGCAGAAATAGGTGCTTTCCATTTTGGGCGGCAGGTCTTTGGCCACTTCGGATTTGGTGCGGCGGAGGATAAAGGGGCGGACACGGGTGCGCAGGAAGGAGAGGGTTTCATCGTCTCCGTCCTTGATTGGTTTGACCACGCCGCGCTTGAAGGCGTTTTGCGCTCCGAGGAAGCCGGGCATGAGAAATTCGAACAGGGACCAGAGTTCAAAGAGGTTGTTTTCGATGGGAGTTCCGGAAAGGCAGAGGCGGAACTCGGCATTGATGTGCCGCACGGAACGGGCGGTTATCGTGTTCGGGTTTTTGATGTTCTGCGCTTCATCCAGGATGACGGCATTGAAATTGTACTTTTGCAGTTCATCCAGGTCCCGGCGCAGGAGGCCGTAAGTGGTCAGGACCAGGTGGGATTTTTTGATTTTTGTGAACATGCCTTCGCGGTGGGTGCCGTAAATGGTCAGGGTGCGCAGGTCCGGGACAAACCGGGCGGCCTCGCGTTCCCAGTTGGGCAGGACGGAGGTGGGCATCACGATCAGGTTTGGAGCGGTTATCCCCTGTTCCACCAGATGCTGGATGAAGGACAGGGTCTGCACGGACTAGCCCAGGCCCATCTCGTCGGCCAGGATTCCCCCGAAGCGGTATTCGCGGAGAAAATTCAGATAGGCCAGCCCCTGCTTCTGGTAGCCGCGCAGGGTGGCCTTCAGCCCCCTGGGCGGAGGCACCGGGGTGATTTCCTTGAAGGAATGGATTTTTTCCCGCAGGGTGTTCCAGAAGGAATCCGTGACCGTATCCGGCAGGTCATCCAGAATATTGTCCAGAACCGGGGCCTCGAAGGGGGCGAATTGCTGCTTGGGGGGCTTGCCGGGGTCAATGCCCAGAGCCTGCAGTTTGTGGGCCAAACGTTCCAGCCATGCCTCCGGAAGACTGCTGTAGGAGCCGTCCTTCAACTGCACATAGCGCCTGCCCTGGGTCCAGGCCTTCCAGATCTTCTCCAGAGGCACGTTCTGGCCTTCGTACTGGATATCAATGTCCAGGGTAAACCATTTTTTCTTTTCGTCAAAGACGACCTGGGAGAGGATGACGGGCTGGGACAGGCGCACCTTGTAGCGGGTCAGGCTGGATTCTCCATACACCCGGTAGCGCTCCACCAGCTTGGGGTAGGCATCCAGGAGAAAGGTGATGGCCTCTTCCAGTTCCAGAAACCAGATGCGGGCGTTCCTGGGCTGGAACCTGATTTCCAGGAGCATGGCGGTGAGGGCGGCCTCCTCTTCCTGCTGGCGGCGCACCAGATAGGTTTTCCCCTCATAGGTGTAGCTGCCTGTCTGGAATTCCGGGTTGGGGCCGGGCATGTTGAATTCGCCGTGGGGGGTTTCGTAGACATTCTGGATTTCCAGCGTCAGCAGGCTTCCTTCCTCTTCCAGGAAGAGTTTGGGGTTGTATTTGGCCGGCACGAAGTACGGCTCCATGCGCTGGAGAAACTCCTCCTGTCCGTAAAGGGCGGAAGATGGCAGCCGGGTCCAGACCCGATCTAGGAATTCGGAAATTTCTTCGTGGGGGACGAGAAGGGGGGCGGCGGTGAGTTCCCGCGCCAGGGAGGGGCCGAGAGAGGAATAGACCGGGAAGAAGCTTTGATTCCAGCAGATCCACAGGGGTTCCTGGCCGTGAAAGGTCGTCTCCGCGCCGGCAATGGACAGGGGGGGCTTGCCTTCCCGGCAGAGGAGGACATCAAAGGACAGTCCCCGATCCTCCTGAAAGGAGGGGCGGAGCTTGAGTTCCATGGCGCGCCGCTCAATGCGGCAGGCTGAGTCCGTATCGCGCCAGAAAATATAGTATTCATCGCGGATCGCCCAGAAAAACCAGGACAGCAGTCCGTCGGGGATGGTGACGCGGTGGCCGAGGTAATCCCCGTGCCGGCCGATGAGGGAGGCCACATGAGGGAGATCCGGGGAAAGATCGCACATGTCCGGTGAGCTGAGGATCTGCTCAAGAGAGATTTCGCTGTGTACCGTGGACAGGCCTGATTTGTTCTGGCGGGCACGGAAGAAGGCGACCTGGAGTCTGGTCGGTTCCGGAAAGAGGTGAAAGATCAGATAATGGCGGCCGGACTCGGGCTCAACGGCCGTGGTGAAAAAGGGGCGGAAGGTCTGGCGCCATTCGTTGCGGGGGCGGCCGGCAACCTCGTCTTCTTCCGGGCGGGCCTCAAGGCCGGAGAGAAGTTTCAGGGCGATGGCGGCCACATGCCGGCAGGCGCCGGAAAAGGAGTCCGGACAGTTGCAGTGGTAGCTGACCAGGCCCTCATCCAGGGCGAGGGAGAGCCGGGGACTGTAAATCTGGAAGTCCTCGCCCTGGATACTCCCTTCCACCTCCCAGCAGGCGGCGTCCTTGTCGAGGGTCAGCCGTTGCACGCCGCCGTCGCTGACCAGTTCCCTGGCGCTGTCGGCAATGTATTCCGGAATGGAGTCGTGGATAAACTCCTGCAAGGCGATTTTGGCGGAACCTTCGTCCATAACTCTCCGAATGGTGCGTCGGGAAAGGCTGCCGGACGCGTCTTTCTGATCCCCTCCATGCGGGCTGGAGGGCGGGACAGAAGAAGTTTTTACTATTTACAGGAAAAGAGCGTTTCGCACAAGCGGAAAGAAAAAAATACAGCTTACGGGAAGTCGCTTCCCAGGGTTATTCGGTTCTTGACTTTTTAGAAAAATTCTTGAAAATATGGTCACGGAGGAATGCATATGCAAACTGAACTGGCTACCTTATGGGATTGTCTGGGGCAGATACCCGATCC
>JAISNZ010000182.1 GCA_031275955.1 Desulfovibrio sp.
GTCCTCCCTGTTTTTCTGGATCAGCGCGGAACTCGCCAAGATGATCCTCCCGGTCATCCTGTTTATCGCCGTCGCCATCTACCTCGTGCTGCGCCTTCAGGTGGGCGGGCTCTGGACTCTGGAACCCCTGAAGCCCAAACTTTCCAAGTTCAATCCGCTGAAGGGGCTCCAGCGCATGCTGCTCTCTCCCCAAACCTTCATCCGCCTGGGCAAAAGCCTGCTCCAGGCCCTGTGCATCGGCGCCGCCCCCTATCTGGTGATCAGGGAGGAGATGCCCAGGTTCGTCACGCTGTACTACATGGACGCCCTGCAGGTGGCCGTCTACATCCTGACCACGGGCAGCCGCATTGTCCTTTACGCCCTTTTCCCCATGCTGGTTCTCGCCGCGCTGGACCTCTGGTATTCCCGCTGGGAATACAAAAGAAACCTGATGATGAGCAAGGACGAGATCAAGGACGAGCACCGGCAGACCGAGGGCGACCCCAAAGTCAAGGCCAGGCAGCGCCAGGAAATGATGCGCATGAGCATGAAGCGGATGATGCAGGAGGTGCCCAGGGCCGACGTGGTCATCACCAACCCGACCCATATCGCCGTGGCCCTGCGCTACGACCCGGACGAGGCGCCGGCCCCCGTGGTGGTGGCCCTGGGCGCGGACCTTATCGCCCTGAAGATCAAGGATATCGCCAGGGAGCATGGGGTTCCCATCCGGGAAAACGTGCCCTTGGCACGGGCTTTGTATAAACAGACGAAACTCGGCGATACCATCCCGGCGGAGCTTTTCCAGGCTGTGGCGGCCATCCTGGCCCAAATCTGGAAAACCCGGCCCCCCAAGCGCCGCAAGACGTAAGCCGCAGCCCGCCCGGCGGTCATTTCCTTGACGCCGGCGGCGCCGCAAAGGTGTCAAGACTATGGCGGACAAAACCGTGACCCTCCCCGGCATCGACTACGAGCGCTTTGCCAGGCGGGGCGATCTTCTGCTGGCCGGCGGCGTGGTGACCATCCTTCTGGTCATGCTCATTCCCATGCCCACCATAGTCCTGGACATGATGCTCTGCCTGTCCATCTCCCTGTCCCTGCTGATCCTGATCACCTCCATGTTCATGATGTCCCCCCTGGAATTTTCCGTTTTCCCCTCCCTGCTCCTGGTGACCACCCTTTTGCGCCTGAGTCTGAACGTGGCCTCCACCAGACTGATCCTCATGAACGGAGACAAGGGCACGGACGCGGCCGGCGCGGTCATTCAGTCCTTCGGGGAATTCGTGGTGGGCGGCAGCTACATCATCGGGGCCGTCATCTTCATGATTCTGTTCATCCTGAATAAAATCGTGATCACGACCGGCACGACCCGCATCGCCGAGGTCGCCGCCCGTTTCACCCTGGACGCCATGCCCGGCAAACAGATGGCCATTGAGGCCGACCTCAACGCCGGCCTCATTAACGAGGCGGAGGCCACCCGCAGGCGGACCAACATCCGCCGGGAGGCGGATTTCTACGGCGCCATGGACGGCGCCGGCAAATTCGTGCAGGGGGACGTGACCGCGGGCATGTTCATCACCCTGATCAACGTCATCGGCGGCATCCTCATCGGCATCCTGCAGAAGGACATGTCCTGGATGGACGCCCTGCACACCTATACCCTGCTGACCATCGGCGATGGCCTTGTGGCCACCATTCCCTCCATCATCACCTCGACAGCCGCGGGCATCATCGTCTCCCGCGCCGCGGCCGAGGCCAGGATGGGCGAAGAATTCATCGGCCAGTTGACGTACAACTCCCGCGCCCTGAGGATGGTCGCCGGCGTCCTGACCCTGTTCGCCCTTCTGCCCGGCCTGCCCACCCTGCCCTTCCTGACCCTGAGCGGGGTCCTCTTCCTGCTCTCCCGCGCCACGCAGGCGCGGGACGCCGCCGCGGGCGCCGCCGGGGGCGGGACGCCCGGCGTGAAATCCCTGTCCGGCGGCCCTGCCGGCCGCGGAGGAGCCCTCCCCGGGTCCAAGCCCGAAGGCGACCTGGATACGCCGGAAGAGGTGCAGGCCCTCCTGCCCCTGGACACCCTGGAACTGGAAGTAGGCTATGGCCTGGTGCCCCTTGTGGATGAAAGCCAGAACGGCAACCTCCTCTCGCGCATCCGCTCCATCCGCCGCCAGTTCGCCCTGGACATGGGAGTGATCCTGCCCTCCCTGCACCTGCGCGACAACCTGCAGCTCAAACCCGGCCAATACAGCCTGCTCATCAAGGGCAACGAGGTGGCCTCGGCGGAGATCCTCATCGATCATCTGCTGGCCATGGATCCTGGCAACGTGAAACATACCATTCAGGGCGTCGAGACCAGAGAGCCCGCCTTCAACATGCCGGCCCTGTGGATCCCCGAAAGCCGGAAGGAAGAGGCCATGCTGGCCGGCTACACGGTGGTGGACCCTTCCACGGTCATTGCCACTCACCTGACCGAGGTTTTCCGCCGGCATCTGGGGGATTTTCTGGGACGCCAGGAAGTGCAGGGACTTTTGGACAATCTGGGCAAAACCGCGCCCAAGGCGGTGGAAGAGCTGGTGCCGGGCGTCCTGCCTCTGGGCGCTGTCCAGAAGGTCCTGCAGAACCTGCTGCGGGAAAACATCTCCATCCGCGATCTCCTGAGCATCGTGGAAAGCCTGGCCGACAACGGCGTGCTGGTCAAAAACCCGGAACTGCTCACCGAATATGTGCGCGAACGCCTTTCCCGCACCATCGTCAAACCTTACCTGGACAGCAACGGCGCCCTGCCCATCATCACCCTTGATCCCAAGGCCGAACAGACCTTACAAGAGTCCGTCCGCCAGACGGAAAACGGCGCCTTCCTGGCCCTGTCGCCGGGTCTCGCCCAGAGGCTGATGCAGCGAATCAGCCAGGCTGTGGAACGGGCGGTGAACACCGACGGCCAGCCTGTGCTCCTGGTCTCCCCCCTGGTGCGCCCCCACCTGGCCCAGTTGGTCATCCGCTTCCTGCCCGCCGTGCCTGTACTTTCCCAGGCCGAAATTCCGCCGGATATCCGCCTGTCCTCCGTGGGAAACGCAGGAGTTGACTGATGCAGATGAAAACCTTCAGCGCCCGCAGCACTTCCGCCGTTCTGGCCCAAATCAGGGAAGATTTCGGGCCGGATGCGGTCATCCTGGACACCAGCGAGGAAGACGGGGTCATCAGCATGACCGCGGCCCGGGAACGCGATGCCCTCCGGATGCCCCCGGTCCTTTCCGGAGAGACCTCTGCCGGGGCATCATACCGGCCCGCCCCAGCGGCCCGGGAGGATGCCTTTTCACCGGCGGGGTGGCAGCGCTGGCAGGAGGAATGGAGCCATATCCGCAACCACCTCCTGGCCCTGATGAAACCGGCCCTGAAACTGGAGGATCTGCCGCCCCGGCAGCGGCTGGCTCTGGAATTCCTGCAGCGGGAAGGGGTGAACGACCAGACGGCGCTGGATCTGTTCTCCCGCTTGAAAGCCAACCCCCAGGCCTCCATCCTGACCCCCCTGGGCGGAATCGTCCTGACCCGGCCGTGGGCAATGGCCGCCTGGCCGCAGCCCTTCCAGCTTATCGCCGGCCCCTTCGGGGCGGGCAAGACCTCGGTGGTCATCCGTCTGGCCCTGCTCCTGCGCAAGGAATCCCCCGACGCGCGCATCTGTCTGGTCAACGCCGACGCCCGGCGGGGAAGCGGCAGGCTGCTCCTGCGCCACTACGCGGAGCTTTCGGACCTGGCCTATCGGGAGGCCACCACAACCCTGGAATTGACCGCCTGCCTCCGCGCCGCGGAAGGGGAGGGTTTTGACCGGATTTTCGTGGATCTGCCGGGACTGTCCCGCCGGACATTTCTTAAAGATCTGCTGGCGGACGCCGGTCTGGAAACAGTCAAAGCGGCCGCGCATCTCGTCCTCTCGCCTCATTACGGCGAGGCGGCCCTGGAGGAGATCCTGGAACGCTATGCCTGCGGGCGGCCGGGCAGCCTTATCTGGACCAAGCTGGACGAATCCGAGCATTTCGGGCAGATGGTCAATGCGTCCCTGAGAACGGGCCTGCCCGTCTCCGCCCTGTCCTATGGTCCTGGTCTCGGCAATTCCCTTGTCCCCGCGCAGGACACAACTCTCTGGCGGCTTCTGTTCAAAAAGGAACTGCCCTAACTTTTCGGGGAGACGGTTATGAAAACGGGCCTTCCTCTGGTCATTTCCTTTACCTCCGGCAAAGGCGGCGTCGGAAAAACCAGCCTTGCGGCCAACCTGGCCTGCTGCCTCGCCAGGGAAGGAAAGCGGGTGATTCTCCTGGACGCCGACCTTGGCCTGGCCAATGTGGACATCCTCCTCGGGCTGACGCCCCGGCGAAACCTTTTCCATCTTTTCCACGAAGGGGCCCAGCTGTCGGAGGTCATCCTGGACACCCCGTACGGCTTCCGCATCCTTCCCGCCTCTTCTGGGGTCAGTGAAATGCTCTCCCTGTCCACCGGACAGAAACTCACCCTGCTGGAAGCGATGGATGAACTGGAAACCGGCCTGGACTATCTTCTTGTGGACACCGGGGCCGGCATCAACGACAATGTGCTCTACTTCAATCTGGCCGCGCAGGAACGGATTGTGGTCCTGACCCCGGAGCCTACTTCCCTGACGGACGCCTATGCCCTGATCAAGGTGATGCAGCAAAATCACGGGGTGCATGAATTTCGGATTCTTGTTAATCTGGCCCCGGACAGGAAGGCGGCGCTGGAGATTTTCAGCCGTCTGTACAAAGCCTGCGATCATTTTCTCTCCGGGGTGGCCCTGGATTTCGCGGGCATGATCCCCCGGGACGCGCGGGTGCGCAACGCGGTGATTGCCCAGAAGCCCTTCTGCGTTCAGGATGCCGACGGGCCTGCCGGCAGGGCCGTGGCGGAATTGGCGAAAACCATTCAGACCTGGGATGTTCCCGACACCCTCGATGGCAACATCAAATTCTTCTGGAAACGGCTCCTGTTCAGGACGTGAGGCAACCCTCACGGCGCGGCGCTTCGACACGGGCGACCTCGCCTGGCCGGAATGCACGCTGGAA
This sequence comes from Desulfovibrio sp., assembly GCA_031275955.1. GTDB lineage: Bacteria > Desulfobacterota > Desulfovibrionia > Desulfovibrionales > Desulfovibrionaceae > Frigididesulfovibrio. The sequence goes on from JAISNZ010000182.1 coordinate 5,043, forward strand.
CAGCAGGAGCACATTGTGCGCCACTTCGCCCCCAAGGTGAAGTATCTGGCTCTGCGCTTGAAGAGCCGGCTGCCCCGCAATGTGGAGCTTGCCGACCTCATCGGCGCCGGAACCCTGGGGCTGATGGAGTCCTTCGCCAAATTCCGGCCCCAGCGCGGCATCAAATTCGACACCTATGCCGAAAACCGCATTCGCGGCGCCATGCTGGACGAACTGCGCCGGCTGGACTGGTTCCCCCGCTCCCTGCGCCGCCGCGTGCGCCTTCTGGATGAAGCCGTCCACAAGCTGGAAACCACCGCCGGACATACCCCCTCGGAGGAGGAACTGGCGGCGGAGACGGGCCTGGAACTGCGCGAGGTCCGCGAGGGGCTGGAAGCCCTGCAGAACCAGTTCTGCCTGTCCCTGGACATGATTCAGGAATCCTTCACCGTAGCGGACGCCCCGGGCGAGGAAAACCCTTACAACCAGGCGGCCTCTCAGGAACTTGCCGATAGAATGGCGGAACTTATTGATCAATTGACACCCCGTGAGAAACTGGTATTATCTCTGTATTATGCGGATGAACTGAATATGCGTGAGGCGGCGGAAGTGATGGGAATTACGGAAGGCCGTGTTTCACAGTTGCATTCCCAGGCTCTCTCCCGGCTGCGCCGCGAATTTTCGGCCCGTCATGGTGACATGCCTGTGTAAAGGAGTGGACGATGGCTTATGACCCCAACATGCGGGTGCTGGTGGTGGATGATTTTTCCACAATGCGCAGGATTATCAAAAATATTCTGCGCCAGTTGGGATTCAACAACGTGGTGGAAGCGGACGACGGCACCACGGCCTGGGATGTGCTCAACAAGGACAAGATCGACTTTGTCATTTCCGACTGGAACATGCCCCAGATGACCGGCATCGATCTGCTGCGCAAGGTGCGCGGCAGCGAGGAATTCGCGGACTTGCCCTTTCTCATGGTCACGGCGGAGGCCCAGCAGGAAAACATCATTGAGGCCGTGCAGGCCAAAGTTTCCAACTATATCGTGAAACCCTTCACCGCGGAAGTGATGAAGCAGAAAATAGACAAAATTTTTCCCTGATCCCCTCCCCGGCCGCATCTTCCTCTTGAGGAAACAGAATCTTCGCGGGGCGGACAGGGCAAGGCGCAAACATGCTGTTCCTCGTTCCCGACGCGGAGGATCTCCCGGCCCCCGCGGCTTCCAGCGTCAAAGTCGAGCTTGACCTTGAAGACGCCGCCTTTCTGCAGGAGCAGGCGGCCGAGACAGAGACGCCCCCCCCCGGGGAAAAGCCGGCCGGAGACGAAGTGGCTGCCGCAGAAGGCCCGGCCCGTCCTCCCCGCTGGCGGATTTTGCTGGAGCGCCTCAAGGGCGGGAAGAAAAAACTCCTGGCGGCGGCCGCCGCCTGTCTGGTCCTCGGCATCGCGGGCGTCGCGGTCAATGTGTTCCTTTTCGGCGCGGAAAAACCCGTTCCCGCCGGCCCCGTCCGCGTTGTGGTGCCTTCGCAGCCTCAGGGGAACGCCACGGAGCAGCCCGCTGTCTTCATGGTCAACTGGGAACCCTTCCTGGTGGAGCGGCGCGGAGAGGAGGGGGAAATCCGCTTCCTGTACTGCCGCTTTGCCACGCCCACGGACAACGAGCTGCTGCAGGCCGAGCTGGAGGCGAAAAAGGTCGTCGTCCGGGACGCCGTTTATTACTATCTGAGCAACAAGCCCCTGACCTTCCTCTCCGACCTCAGCAGACAGAAGGAGCTCAAGGACGACATCATCAGCGTGATCAACGAGCACGTCTCCACGGCCAAACTTTCGGAACTGTATTTTGAAGAGTATATGGTGCGCGGGTCATGACGGAAAATCTGGCGATTTCCCTGCCTGTGGTCCAGATGGGCCATGTGGAAAAGCTGGTGGAGATTGCCCAGAACCAGCCCCAGGCGCAGCAACTGGCGACCCAGCAGGGCATCGTCCAGGAACTGAAAAAGCAGGATATCCGGGTTGCGGAAACGCAAAAGACGGAAAATCGGCGGGTCCGCGAACGGGAGGAGGAAGAATCCGGGGGCGGCCGGCGGGATTTTTCCCAGGGGCAGCGCCGGGAGGAAGCCCCGGCGGAGCGGGAGCCGGATCGCGGCGCCGCCTGGACGGGCTGCCTCGTGGACGTCAAGGTTTAGAGCAACGTATCATTGAAAGCGGACATTGCCGAAGGAACGCAAAGCGGCATGCAGACAGGAATTCTCCTCGGCATTCTCCTCAGCGTCAGCCTCATTGAGCTTTTGCTCTTTTTCCTGTTGTTGCGCTTTTTTTCCCGCCTCCGCCGCTCCGAAGACCTGCTCACCCGGCTGCGCGACGGGCAGGAAACGCTTCTGGACAAACTCTCCGCCAACGCCGAGCTGGAGCGCGACCTCATGCACAGCTTCCAGACCCGCCAGACGGAACTGCGCCTGCTGGACGAAAAGCTGGAAGATCGGGCCTCCCGGCTTTCCACCCTGGTGGAGCAAGCCGAAGCCATCAGCCGCTCCCCCCAGTTCCTGCGGGAAATCATCCTCGCCGGCGGGAAAAAGGGCCGCACCTCCGACCAACTGGC